>CAYPUN010000009.1:16556-23733 GCA_964413985.1 uncultured Rickettsia sp.
CGGGCGACGAGGACCGCGTCGGAGGGGCGTCCGTTTTGGGCAAGCATGATGGCATTATCAACTTCACTTTGGGTCAGCGTCGCGGCCTTGGCATTTCTAATCCCGACCCACTTTTTGTGGTGAAAATTGACCCGGCAAAAAATATTGTTTTTGTTGGTGAAGAAAAATTTTTGCAAAATCGCACTTTTGAAATTCGTGAAACGAATTGGTTGATTGATTTGCTGGCGTCAACAACGTCACCAACATCACCAACATCACCAACATCACCAACAGAAGCTGCTCAGCCAAGCTTCAAAGCCAAAGTTCGCCTGCGCTCAAACCACGAAGAAGAAGACGCCGAAATTTTCATTTTGCCAAACAATTGCGCCAAAATTGTGATGAAAACAATGACCCGCGCAATCACTCCCGGACAGGCCTGCGTCATTTATCAAGACTCAAAAGTTTTGGGCGGTGGTTGGATCACAAAAGAAATATCCTAGCATTTTTCTTGACACGCGAAGTTCATTTTAGTTTGATTAATTTTAGGCTTTTTCAATATTTTTCCATATTTTTATGCCCGCAAGCCCCGCTAAAAATGCAATTGAAGAAATTTCGTCACTAGACTTGCTTAAACTTTATATTTTAACGCAAGAGCGGCGAGAGCAAAAGCAAGGTGTCTCAACTTTAGAAAACAAAGAATTTGTAGAGCAAACTTTGCTTGAGGCGCAAGAGGCTGGCGATTCATATGCGCAAAGTCATGGCGCCAAAACCATGAAAAAATTGATTGATGGCGCCAACTTTTTAGAAAAGCTCTCTTCTTGCTTTGCAAATGATGATGAAAAAAACGAATATTTGAGGCGACTCGAGGAGTTTAAGAAATATATAGATGAAAGATCTGAGGCAGCTTCTGAAAATGATCGCACCAAAACGAAATTAACAATATCACTCTGTAACTTTTTATTAAATTGTCACGAGCTGGATTTGGATGTTGTTTTGTTGCATTTTCCGCCATCAAAAGAAGATCAAAATTGTTTTCAAGGAACTTGGGAAAGGCTTGATGAAATGCGCGCCGCAAAAGGCTTGATCGATTCTTTGTTGCAAGAATCTTGCGATCATTTGGCAAGAGAAGAGGTTGCAAAAGTTGCGGATATAAATCGGGGGGCTGAGGTTCATTTTGGCGCATATTTAAATAAGCTTGCGGTTGGAAAAATTGTAAAAGAAGCTCAGACTTATAGCTCGCACGCCACCAACTCTTCGATTTTTTTATATCAAGATTCTTTTGCGGGGTCGCTAAGAAATAAATTTATTAAACTATTTGATGAAACGGTTTCGCTGCAGCAAATCGAAACAATCATAGAGCAAGCTTTGAACGAGCTTAAGTTTGAAATTGAAGATGATGCAAGTTTAAGTAAGGAGCAAAAAGATTTTGGAAAAAAATTTATAGATGAATTTTTAAAAAATAAAAAGGTGCAATTTTCTATAGACGATGAAGCCCAGACAGCTTTTTTTGGAAGGGTTGAGGCAAAATTAAAAAAAGAATTTTGTAGAGTTTTTGCTATAACCAAAGAAGAAGCTGAATATTTTTTTGAGTCACAGAAAGATAAAGGTGCGGGAGGTGAAAATAAAGATAAATTTGTTTTTGAAAAAGTTCCAGCAGCAGGCGATGATTATGAAAACATTGTCTTTGCTATAAAATCCGAAGAATTGCTTGCAAGAGTTGGAAAAAAAATCTTATCCGAATTGCAAGAGTTGAGCATCTTGATGCAAGGAAGAGATGCTATTAAAATTGGCAATCAAAAAGGCGCTGCCATCAAGCCAGAGACAGAGCCACAATCTGAAAATGTTGATATTTATAGCCAAGAATATTATCAAAAAATGCTATCATTGCTTGAAAGTGGTGATAAATGGCAAATATCAAGGGCGATAAATTATTTTTATTCGCTTGGAAAATTTGGCAGCGGCAGCGCAACTTTGATCGCTTATCGCAACGTGGCTTTTGAAGCTTTGTTAAAAATTAAAGACGCTATTGATGCTAAGATTGTGGAGTTTAATGAAAAAAAGTCAGAGTTGGGGCGCGGCGTTGTTGAAGCGGAAGTAAAATTATTGTCAAGACAGCTTGAATTAAAACAGCTTGCTCGCGAAGTGAAATCTGGGCATTTGGGGATGTTGCTATTTAAAGAGAGGCATCCAAAGGTGCTAACAAAAGCCAAATCAGAAATTGTTGAAATTGATTTAGAGATAGAAAAATTAAAAACCGAAATCGATGCAAAGCGGCAATTTTTGGGTGATGAAAATCAAGTTCAAAAATCTTCTTCTTCGATCGATGATTTAGAAAAAGAGTTTGCGGAAAAAAAGCAAAAATTAGAAGAATTTGAAAAAACAGAAAATCCAGAGCGAGATTTTGTTTATAAGTTAAGTCGCGACAGGCTTGCAGAATATATAGAGGAAAAAAACAAATTATTGGTGCGCTTGCTTGGAAACTCTCAAGATTCTCTCGCAAAAGTTTTTGATGGAGATGTTATTGAGGCAAAGCCAATTGCGGATATTTTTCAATCTCTGCAATCAACTGCCGCCGATATTAACAAGCTTAATATTTCTCAAATTTTTTCAAATTCAACTACAGAAAAAATTTTAGAATTTATCAGAAGCAAAGATGCAATTTGTTCTAATTTTGACATAAATTATCAAGATCTATTGCATCGACCAAATTTTTCTACAATCTTGAGCGAGCTTGCAAAAACTGCTTTTTTAGCCCTAACCAGCAAAAGAGATCCTGAAGAAGATTCAAGCGAGCAAGAAGATGAAGAGCGCAAAGAGCTTGACAAGGCCGATTTTGAAAAGGCGCACCAAGTTTTTTCAAATATAGCTGCAAAAATATTGGGTGAAGCTGGATACCATAAAGACAAGGCTAAAATTTTAGAGTTTGCATATTCGCTTTGGCGCGCAAAGCATGATCGCTATCATCAAAATTCTAGGATAGATATGCCAGGGCTTGAGATGGATTTTGCTATGCTAGATATCGCAATTATTTCAAATGATCTTGATTTGATAAAAAAAGCTATTGCAAGGCTTAATCTTAGCGATAAGCGCTATAAAGTTGTCGGTTGCGAGAATTTTCTTTGGAGGCGATTTTCAAAATCAATTATTTTTGCTATCGAGCATTGCAGTTTCCAAGTTCTCAAGGGTTTTCTTTTTGAGATTCAACGAGCAAAAGCGCCAAACGAAAATTTGCTTTGGAGTCATTTGTCAGCTGGCAAACTTCTTCGCTATATTGCAAAGAGAACTCAAAAAGATGAAGATATTTCTGAATTGGATTTGATAAATCGGCAATATTCCGGAATGTCTTTTGAGGGATTTTTTGAAGATTTTTTTGATAAATTTGAAGGGCAAAAAAGATTAGAGGTTTTTGATGATATAGATTTTGTTGTTAAACAAGTTGGAAGAATAAATCAAAGTGCTTTTAAGGTTGAGGGTGATGATGTCGGAAGCTTGCAAAAGGCAAGAAAAAGAAGAGTGGTTTTTACGCAATCATTACTTTTTGGTAATTCATTTTTTGTTCTAAACGAAGAATTAAAAAAGCAAAATCCACAAAATTATGACAAAATTCTAAAGCACACATTTGCTGGAAATTTAAATTTGGAATATGATCAATCTTTGTTGCAAAATTTTTTGCAACTAGACAAAGAAAGCGCTAAAAAATTAATTGAAATACTCTTTATCGCGGAAGATGATTTGGAAGAAAGAAAAAAATTTATTATTGCTGCAATAAAACAGGCGATTGAAAAAAAACTTCCTCACATTTTTAAAATTTTATTTGATGAGGCAAAAAAACTTGATGCGCAATTGTTGCAAAAAAAAGAATCAATGGAGGAATTTGGTTTATTTTTGGCGCTAAATTCTGGCAATGTTGATATAGTTGAAACGGTTGTTGAGGAGGCGATTGTTCAAAGTCAGGAAGATCCTAAGCGTGCAAAATTTCTTTGTGATAATGTTTTTTATTATCAAGTGGAGATTTGTCAAGTTTATTGCAAAGGGCCACTATCTTGCTTTTCTCAAGATTTAGAAAAATTTAAAAAATTAGTCGAAAGAATAAAAGAAATTGATAAAGATTTTTTGAAAAGCGAAGCTTCTTTAAATGCAATGTCAAGCGAATTGCAAGTGTTAGCTATTTCAGATTTTGATTATGCGAAAGAAATTTTGAAGCAAATTAAAGGTAAATCTGAGAAGCCGTCTTGGAGAAAGGCGTTGCATGGTCTATTGTTTGATGAGTCGCAAGGAAATCTTTTTCAACGAGCTATTTTGTGCAATCTTCCTGCGGTTGCTGAGTTTGCGATTGAAAAATCAAGAGAGTTTTTTGGTAGCGAAGAAGGTGATGCCTTCAATTCTAAAATAGAGAAAGCCTTATTTGAGCCATTTTGCACCATTAAATCAGTACAATTAAATAATTCAAATATCGATTATTTTCTTGAGGCGGTTCACAAATTTTATGATGGGAAAATTTGGCAAGATGTCGCCAAAATGAAATCTTTCGCACTGGATAAATTTTTTCAAAACTTAAGCTCCGATGATTTACGTTTGCATTTTTTGCAAAAAATAATGGATCTTAACAATGGTGATAATTATGGAAAAAGGGCGATTTCTATGATTTTAAGAGCATTTCCTGCGTCTGAAGTTACGATGCTGTCTGTGACTTCAAAAATGTCGCTTGCCAAAAGTTTAGTGCTTGCAAAAGAAGTTGATGTATTTCTTGAAAAATTAAAAGCTTTTTATGTTGAAAAAGATCCTTCAGCTTTTGACAAGGAAACTTGTCGACTAAATATGGACTGTTATAACGGTATAATTGGATTTTCTTCTAAGAAAGGCATTGGAGATGTGCTATCAATTGCTGGCGGTGATTATTATTATTTGCAAGCGAGTTATGATTCCTCACCTTATTCCTCAAGTGCAATGTATCCAACTTTTCGCAAAATAGCTTATAATGCTGTGGTTGTTAATGTTTTAAACGGCTCTAAAAAATCGATTAGGGAGATAATTTCGCCGCTTTATCAAGATTTGTTTAGTTTTAGGAGGAGCATCTCAAGATTTGAGCCTGATTTTTTAGAGACTGGATTGCAAATGCAGGATTATAAAACCTTAAAAACTATTTTTGAAAATAATAACAAAATTTTCTCAAAATTGCCAAATGACGCAATTTTAAAATTGACAAAACATTTTCTTGAGATCGACTATTCAACCGATCCTAAAAAGAATGAAGCTCTTGATTTGCTTAAAACTGTTTTTGATTTATCTTTAAAGCAGGGTCGATCAATTAATGCCAAGGATGAATCTGGTGGATTGTTGCACTGTATTTGCTGTCATCATCCTAGTCAAAATGCGAAAGATTTGCTCAATCACATTGCAAGCGAAGAAAATTCTGAGAGATTTTGTGAGGCGATAGAATTTGGTATGAAAGATTCTGCGCGCCGAACTGCTATTGATGTTTTGTCAGATGGAGAATTTAAGCAAAAATTGCAAGAAATGCGTGTGAAGGCTGCAAATTTAGCAGGGCCAAAAACCTCAATTATATCAAGGGCTGCTAGATTTTTAGGGCTTGGCAGCAGAACTAGTCGCGTGGCAGATTCTGCATTGGGAGGCGAGGTTGCAGCAGAAGCTCAGCCACCAGCTCCTCAACGACCTGTGCCTGTGCCTGCGCCGCGAGCAGCTTGGGTTCCGCAACAACCAGCGCCTGACATTGATGACGTTGGTGGTGGGCGAGGGCAGCAATAATCTCGCTCTATCCAAGCGCTATTAAATCAACCCAACCCTTTTCATCTGCGCTTCAATCCTGTCTTTAGAAGCTTTTGAAGCCTCAATCAACGGCAAGCGATTTTCTGTCGAGCAAAGCCCCATAAGGCTCGCCGCATATTTCACCGGAATTGGATTTGTCTCGCAAAACATCGCTTCGTGCAAATCGGTCAACAAATCTTGCAATCTCAGCGCTTCTTTATAATCACCTTTCACACAAGCGTTTTGCAAATCTTTGCAAAGTTTTGGCGCAATGTTTGAGGTGACAGAAATCACGCCATTGCCACCCATGGCGTTGAACCCAACTGCCGTGCCGTCTTCGCCCGACAAATAAGCAAAAGGCTTTTTGATCAAAAGGCGCAAAGTTGCCACGCGAAGCAAGTCGCCCGTAGCATCCTTGATGCCAACAACATTTTTGAAATCAGCCGCCATGCGCGCCAAATTGGCGTCTGAGATATTGATAACAGAGCGTCCGGGAATGTTATAAACAATGATCGGCAAATCGCATTTGTTGATTTCTTGAAAATGCTGATAAATGCCTTCTGGATTGGGTTTGTTGTAATAAGGAGCAACTACCAAACAGCCATCTGCACCAACTTTTTTGGCATGCTGCGTCATCATAACCGCCTCGGCAGTGGAGTTTGAGCCAGTTCCAGCCACAATTTTCACGCGTTTTTTTGCAACTTTAACACAAATTTCAACCACTTGATTGTGCTCTTCATGCGAAAGCGTTGGAGACTCTCCAGTTGTGCCGCAAGGAACAATTCCATCAACGCCGCCAGCAATCTGAAATTCTACCAATTTTTCAAGCGCGGCTTCATCAACAGCGCCATTTTTGAAAGGGGTGACAATTGCCGTAAATAATCCTGTAAACATATTCTTGATTTTGTATTGGTTAGAAATTAAATTGAGTGCATAAGTTTCAAATTTTAATTAAAGAGTCAAAAAATGCAATTTCTTTCTTCTTCGGCGGGGTTGGTTTCGGCGCAATATCTGCCAGTTCTGCTCTTTCTAATCATAGCTGTAGGGCTTTCTGTGGTCATCACAGTGATACCCTTCATCGTCGCCAAAAGACGTCCAGATTCTGAAAAATTGTCCTCTTACGAATGCGGCTTTGAAGGCGAGGGGCCTGTGCGCAACGAGTTCGATGTGCAGTTTTATTTAGTAGCAATTTTGTTCATAATTTTCGATCTTGAAGTGGCATTTTTGTTCCCTTGGGCCGTGGTTTTAAAGGACATTGGAGTATTTGGCTTTTGGTCAATGATGATATTTCTAACTTTATTGACAGTGGGCTTCATATACGAATGGAAGCGCGGCGCTCTAGAGTGGAAATAGTTTTTTGTAATAACCAAGTTTTGACAATTATCGCTTTTTTAATCGGTGATAATGTCACGAGGATATACCACTTGGACGC
>CAYPUN010000010.1:0-22505 GCA_964413985.1 uncultured Rickettsia sp.
ACATCCCAGAAGAATTCGGCGCCGCAATGTTGATTTGATCCACCCCAGAAGCCGTTTGCGTCACAACCGTGCCAGTCGAACCATCCACCACAATCGGCAAATCATTCGCTGCTGCCGCAGAAACAAAAAACACCTGCTCAAAAAACAGTGAAAAAAGAGCAATATGCGCCAATGCGCGCCTGATAAACTGGAAAAAATCGACTTTCATGTGAGTTCGGGTTTGAAGCTGTGGTTAATTGTTAAAAATAATGCGAGATATTCTATGCCTCAGCTAGGCAGTAGTCAAGAATAATTTAATATCATTTAGACCAAGTTGTAGACAATAGCTGCCTCTCTAAGGGCTAATGTTGCAATATTTGCGGTTTGTGTTCTCTTGAATCTAATCTTTGTTGCACTCTTGCAACCATACTTATTGATAAATCATCAGGCAATTTCCGTTCAGATGAATATTTGGTTATCGAAGGATTATTTTGTGCTGCTGGAGGTAATAAAACATCTGCGGGTTTTTCTCCTGTTGCGACTAATTTTCTATAACTAAGCTGGTCTGCATAGGAATCCAAACCAACTTCTTTCCTCCTGTTTTCAATCGTTTCAATGTCTTCAATTTGCTCAACCAGTTTTGGATCTAAAGGATTTGGAACATATTGAGTGCCAAATTTTTGAGGTCTACATTCATTTCTAGCAATTCGATCATTAACAAAGGCTTGATATTGAGGATTTGCCGAATCTCGTTTCATTATTGCTAAACATTTTTTCTGATTTTCTATTGTAGAATCTAAGTATGAAAATAAATTCGGTTTAGATTCTTTTAGCTCAGAAATTTTTTCTTCATCTCCAGAAAATTTGCCAAGAGCTCTGGCCAGATCCATATTGTTAGCGTCTCCATGCTGAACACAAAGCCATGCAGCATATTCAACCACTTCTCCTGAAGATTTATCTAAAAATAGTTCAGCATTTGGCCATCCATATTTTTCTACGATTCCCGTAATAAATTCTAGATTTCTTTTGCAGATTTGTGCCCATTTTACTGGGTCTCCTGAGCCAGATAATAGTTTTTTTAATTCATCTTTTTCATCTAATTGGTGACTTAAAATTTCCGTTGCAATTTTTTCAGTAATCATATTTTGGTAATAATAAAAATATGCCAATTAGATTTATGCTGTTCCTAAACCGCCACCAACCGCTCAATCACCCGTCTAAACCAATTATTCTTACTCTCAAACCCATCCTTAATCTTTTCCTTCAAATAAAGATTCCGCAAAAATATAATCATCCCCAAACAACAAGCATAGCTAGGAAACGCAAGCTCCGAAGGAATCTCCTCCATCTGATTTGGATATCCAATCCGCGCATGCTTATCAAAAATTTCCGACGCCGCCTTATCAATACCAATAATCCCAGTCACACCGCCCGTCAACACCACATTATTAATCAAAAAACTCGGCACGCCAGACTTTTCAATCATAGCGCGACTCGATTCCAAAATCTCATCCAGCCTTGATTTGATTATATCGCGAAGCTCGCTGCGCGTGATCGTCACAAACCCATGACCCTCATTCTCACCACTCTTCAACTTAATAATTTCGCGCTCTTCCAGCGGGCTGATAATCAGCGAACTATTCAAACTTTTAATTTTTTCAGCAGTGTTAAAATTGACATTCAAAATTGTTGCAATGTCTTTTGTGATGTGGTTGCCACCAATAGGAATATGGCCGCAATAGACCATCTTGCATTCCATAATCAAGCAAAAAGAAGTGACATCGCCACCAATATCAACAATCAAACTGCCAACCATCATCTCATTTTCAGAAAGGCAGGCGAGGGCCGAGGCATAAGGCTCAATCACATAATTGTCGATCGAAAGCTGACATCTGCGCAAGCAATTTTCAATGTTGCGAATTGTGGTGTGCGAAGTTGAAACTGTGTGAAATCGCGCATATAATTTGTGCCCCGACATATAGCGCGGATTCTGCACCGGCGAGCAATCGTCAATACGATATTGCAGCGGAATCAAATGAATCATCTCGCGATTGTTTTTGCGAAATTCAGTGCGCACTTTTCCTGCCAAATGAGAAATGTCAGTCGATTTCACCATCTCTGACGCAATCCTCACACTTTCTTCCTTGCGATGCGACGCAACTTGACTGCCCGAAAGGCTGATCAACAGCCGCTCAATGTTGAGCCCCGCCATACGCTCCGCTTCTGAAACCGCATTGGTGATCGATTTTTGCGCCAATCTCATATCCGAAATTGCGCCACCAACAATGCCACGCGATTCCTTGTGGCTGTAGCCCAAAATCTTAATCTCATCATTATCGACAGCAGCAATCAAGCACATCAATTTCGATGAGCCCATATCCAAGCACGCAACAACTTTTCCTTTATGAAAATTTTTCGCCATTTACAGTTTTAAATTTTTAACTTCGACAGTTTTGCTGTCCAAATATTTGAGATATATTTTTCTCTCGATGCGCAAATCTATTGCTTGCAGGCCATTTAGTGATTCTTGGTTATTGTAAATTTTTATCAAATTTCGCCAAGCGTCGTCAAGATTATCGGTTGGAAGTTTCACTAGCAAGCCATTTTCAAAACGAATATCCCAGCGCCGATTTCCAACCCAAGTTGCCGAATAAATTTTTGTGCTAAATTCTGGATTGATAACAAAGATATTAAAAAGTGACTTCGCATTAACATTGGCGCCGTTTCCCGACAATGCCACCAAATCTTTAAACTCGTCATTTTCGTGATCAATTTTTATTTTGTTGCCATCTTTGTCAATCACATATTTTTGGTCGTTATTTTCCCAAACAGCAAAAGGTTCATATTCGACAATCGCAATGTTCAAAGTGTTTGGCAGTGTTCTGGTGATGCTGATTTGATTTATCCACGGCAAATTTTCTTTGATATTTTTGGCCAAATTTTGCATCAAAGTCTCGTTGTTGTTTTTTGCAACATCTTGACCAAAATGTTCCTTCGCTTTGTTGATGGCAAGCTTGATCTGCTCTTCGCTGACACGCTTGTTGCCAGTGATTTTTATCGTGCCAAAATTATAATTATCAAGATGCAAATAGCGCAAAAAATGTTTTGAAGTGAAGGTGTTTATTTTTTGCAAATAATCAGGCTTAAAAAATTTTAGCCCAACAAAAATCACCACAATCAAAAGCAGCAAAGACAGTGTGATTTTTTGTAAATATGGAAAAAATTTCAGCTTAAAAAAACTGCGCCAACGCCTTATAATCTGGCTTTCCGACAAAAAATCGTCAAATGATTTTTTTAAATTCCGCATTTTGCTGATCTAATTAAAAATTCGATAATTTCGCCAAAAGAAATTCCGGCGTGTTTTGCAATTTTTGGCACCAAAGAAGTTGCAGTAAATCCGGGATGGGTGTTGATTTCAAGCAAATAAAATTTGTTGTCGCCGCCATTTTTGTTGTTGAGAATAAAATCAACACGAACAACTCCAGAGCAGCTTGCCACCTCATAGCATCTTTGTGCAATTTGCAAAACTTCGGCATATTTTTCTGTTGAAATTTCAGCTGGCATCACATATTCAGTCATTCCAGCGGTATATTTGCACTCATAATCATAAAATAAATGCTTCGGACGAACCTCGATGGCGCCTAGAGCTCTGCCGTTTAGCACTGCAACTTGAATTTCTTGTCCGGCAATATATTTTTCAACCAACAATCTGTCGCCATATTTCCAAGAATATTTTTCAATATCAAATTCGTGCTCGGCCAAAATCACTTCCACACCAACGCTTGAGCCTTCATTTACGGGTTTTATCACAAATGGTTTGCCAATTTTTTCGATCAATTTTTTGTTGCCTTCAACATCATTTTTGTGCAACACCTCAAACTGCGGAGATGTGATTTGCGAGGCTTCGCAGAGTTTGTTGGTTAAAATTTTATCCATGCAAACTGCTGATGAAAGCAATCCGCAGTGAGTATATGGAATGCCAAGAATATCAAGCAGGCCTTGCACGCGGCCATCTTCGCCATATTGTCCGTGCAGTGCGTTAAACACAACATCCGGTTTTGCTTCGCGCAATTTTTCAACAATATCGCGACCAAAATCGATTTTCACCGCTTTATATCCAAGTGTCAACAGCTCTTGATACACGGCTTCTCCCGACCTTAGTGAAACTTCTCTTTCTGAATTCCAGCCGCCCATTAAAACGGCAATAGTTTTGTTTTTCATTTTATTTTGCTCCGTCTTTTTTTGCTGTGTTTACTAATTTTTTATGCATGTTGGCGCGATCTTCGGTGATGGCGTTGATCTCTTGAATTTCTTCAATCGCAAACTCGCACAATTCTTGAAATGACACGCGATTTCGGATGGCAATTTTTTGCAATTCGCCAAGAGAATCTAAAATTGCCTTTGGCACTGAACCGCCTCTTTTTTCAGTCAACCATTTTGCTTGAAAATTGATTGGGTGGTTGTCGTCGCTTGGGTCGCCGATATAGAAGGTGACTGGCGTGACGCTGCTTCTAAAATTACAGTTTATTGTGATTTGTTTGATCATTTTTTAATAATTCAGTGTTTAGGGCAAAGTGCGATAACACGCAAAAAAACTATTAACAAAATTCGTTTTATTATACCGCAAATCATCGCCAATTACATACAACGAATCTTGCAAAGTCAAACTTTTTAATTTGCCACCCGCAGCTTCAATCAGCGCATGGCCAGCTGCGGTGTCCCATTCCATCATATTGCGAAAGGCCAAATATAAATTGGCCGAATTTTCAAGCAAAGGAAAAAATTTCACCGCCGCCGACAAATGTTGCACCGAAAAATTATTTTGAAATTGCGGATAAAATTGCGTTAAAAAATTGGCAATTTCATAATCTTTTGTTTTGTTGCTGGTGACAATTTTTAGTGTTTCAAAATTTGCAGGTGAGGGCTGCAAAGGCTTGATGGCGCCGCTTTTGTCGATAATCACAACATCACCCTGCGCATTTGTCACTGCCATTTTTCCACCATCAAAATTTGGCGCATAAATCAAGCCAAAAATTGGCTTATTATTTTTTATCAAAGCAATATTCACACAAAATTCGTTATTGCCCGAAGCAAACGCCGACGTGCCGTCAATTGGGTCAATCAACCAAAAAACATCGCCCGCAACATGACGCAAATTTCCTTCTTCACAAACAATTGGAATTCCCGCAAAATTTTTTGAAAGTTTCTCATCCAAAAATTTGCTCACCGCAATATCTGCACTAGTAACTTTGCTGTTATCAATTTTTCGCTCAACCGTGAAATCGCCCGATTTCTGTGCCTTGGCAGCAATTTCTCCAGCTTCAAAAGCGAAAGAAATTATTTGATCGATTTGAACTTGATTGAAAAATGACATTGAATTTTATTTATATTGCGCCGCTAAATCACGATAATTGTCAGCAGAAATTTGGATATAATCTTTTTCAATATCGGTTAAATCACGAAAATATCGCGCTGGATTGCCCGCCCAAAGTTGACCTTTTTTCACCACCTTGTGCGGCGTCAAAATCGCGCCAGCGGCCAGCATGCCATATTCTTCAACAATCGCCATATCCATCACAATTGCGCCCATGCCAACAAATGCGTTATCTTGAATGGTGCAAGCATGAATGATGGCGCTATGCCCAATTGTAACATTGTTGCCAATGGTTACGGGCGCGCCTTTGTCGCCAGTTTTGTTGGCAGCATGATTGGCGCGCGTCACATGCACCACGGTGCCATCTTGAATGTTGGTGTTTTCGCCAATGCGAATTTTTTCGACATCGCCGCGAATCACGCAGCTAAACCAAACACTCGAATTTTTGCCGATGATTGTGTCGCCCGTGATGATTGCGTTGGGGGCCACAAACACAGATTTGTCAATGGTTGGCAAGATTCCGCAATAAGGAATAATATTTTTCATAATTATTTTTTTGACGTTTGCAAAAATTTTTGATAAAGATCATCGCGCCTTGATTTTGTAAGCTCAACAGCTTGCTCATAGCGCCAAGATTTGATGTTTTTGTGATGCCCCGAAGTTAAAATTTCTGGCACTTCGCGACCGCGCCAAACCTGCGGGCGTGTATATTGCGGATATTCAAGCAAAAACTCGTTTTCGTCAATTGAAAATGATTCTTCTTCAACCGATTGCTCATCACCAAGCACGCCTTTTATGTTGCGCAAAACCGCGTCAATCAAGACATAAGCCGCCATTTCGCCACCAGACAAAATATAATCACCGATTGAAATTTCTTCAATTTGCAACTCATCAAGCACTCTTTGATCCACGCCTTCATAGCGTCCGCACAGCAAGGCAATTTCTTTTTTTGCCGACAATTCGCGCGCTTTTTTTTGCGTCAACATCGCGCCACGAGGCGACAGATGAATGATTTTTGTTGTGCCGCGATTGGTGTTTGCCTCAATTGCATCAGCAACAACATCAGGCTTCAAAAGCATGCCAGAACCGCCGCCATAAACAACATCATCCACACTTTTGCGCTCATCCTTGGCATAATTGCGAATGTTGACAGCCGAAATTGACCATAATCCTTTTTTCAGCGCAGCGCCCGTAACCGAAGCAGCAAGCGGGCCCGGAAACATTTCAGGAAATAATGTAAAAATTTTGAAATCGATCACAGTAATAAAAATTAGAAAAAATTAACGAGATAAATTGACATAAAAGTAAAGTCAGTCTATTTATAGCTGCTTAATTTTATATTTAAAATTTAATTTTTAAAAAAATTCACTAAATGGCGACCTCAAGACAAGAAAAAACCTACAACGAGATTATCGAATATTATAATTATGCCGATCGCTTGATAAAGGCCGTTGAAGATAGTTCTCACAAGCTTGCGGATGAGCAATTCACCATTGTTGAATCTATCGTTGAAACGCTCGAGCAGCACGCCGACCAGCTTACAACGCAATATATCGAGCACGTAAAAAGTGGTGAAACGCAGCAAATCCTTGACACTGTAAGGATGACACTCAATGACATTATGGGAAAAATTGAAGAATGTCGCAATAAAATTTTAATTCTTTATCAACAATCTGGTGAAAAAATTAATAATTAGCGCCATTGTCAATGCCGTCGTGATCCTTTTGTTTGTAAGCTCGTGCAAGGATGACCGTGATTATTTGCGCAACCGTTATTTGCAACATCAGCTGCTAAAAGACAACGAAAGAGGCCGCGGCAAGCTTTATCGCCAAAGCTATTACGGCATTTATCGCGAGGAAACGCAAGAAGATCAATATTATTATCACGAAGAAGATGAACCATATTAACGAAATCATAACATCGCTAAAACCAGATTTGACGCGGGTTAACGACATTATCCTCGAATTTTCAATTGGCAAATCGCCGCTGATTGAGCAAATTTCGCATCACTTGATCGCCTCTGGTGGAAAGCGCATCCGCCCAGTGCTGTTGCTGCTTGCGGCGCGCACTTGCAATGCAAATTTGCCGGCGCAAGCTTATAATTTGTCCGCCGCAGTTGAGTTGATTCACAGCGCAACTTTGCTGCATGATGATGTTGTGGACACAAGCGAAATAAGGCGCGGCAAAAAAACCGCCAATGCAATTTGGGACAACAAGCCAAGCATTTTGGTTGGAGATTATCTGTTTTCAATTGCCTTTCAATTGATGGTGAAATCTGAAAATTTGCGCATTTTAGATTTGCTGGCAAAGGCTTCCAGCATTATGGCCGACGGCGAGGTGATGCAGCTTGAAAATTCTAACAACATCGAAATTTCGCAAGAAAAATATCTCGAAATAATTTTTGGAAAAACCGCAGTGCTTTTTTCTGCTGCAACTGAATGTGGTGCTCTGATCAACAACAGCGCAGAACCGCAGGTTTTGGCTTTGAAAGAATTTGGCAAAAATTTAGGAATTGTTTTTCAAATTATCGACGATGTTCTTGATTATCAAGCGCAAGAAAAAGATCTGGGCAAAGACATTGGCAACGATTTTTTTGAAGGAAAAATCACTCTACCCATAATTCTTGCTTATAAAAACGCCGACGAAAAAGATAAAAAAATCATCAAAAATTTGCTTGAAGAAAATTTGATGGCGTCACAAAAAGATCAAAATAAATTTTTACAAATTATGGATTTGCTCAGCAAACACAAGGGTTTTGAGCAATCATTGCAACTTGCAAAAAATTATCAAGAAGCGGCGATAAAAAATCTGAGCATTTTTGCCGATTCGATTCACAAACAACATTTGCTCGAAATTTTGCATTATTCATTCAACCGAAAAAATTAATTTGTGAAAATTTTTCTCACTTTACTTTTTACAATATTCTCGTCAAGCCTTGCAGCACAAGTGATTGACAGCTCTTTCTATCAATGGACAATTTATGAAATTGGTGAAGGCGAGCTTGAAGAAAAAAAATGCTATATGATGATGCGCCCAATAAAATCGCAGACTGACCAAGATTTTCGCGATGAACCATATATCATGATCACGCGCTATCAAAACCGCCGCATCGAAGAACTGTCTATCAGTGCGGGCTTCGAATACAAACTCAACAGCAAAATTTTAATCTCAGTTGACGAAAGTCGCTTCCAGCTTCCAACCAATGAAGACAAGGCTTGGTCGCAAAACAAAGACACCGATGTTTATATCATCCAAAAAATGCTAAAAAGCGGCACCGTCAAAGTCCGCGCCGACTCATCAATTGGCACTTTTGCAATTGACGAATATTCTACCAAAGGCATCGCAAAGTCCTATTCTAGGCTGCGCACAATTTGCAAATAAAAACCCTTGATATTTCCGCCAAATTTGCAATAATCACAGGCGGTGAGAGCGGGCAGTTTTGTCGCTAATCTGGTCAGATTTGAAAGAAAGCAGCCATAACGATCTAAACTGGGTCGCTCTCACTATCTTGAAGCTATTACATCGAAGCTAAATTAATTCAAAAATGTCGCAAAATTCTTATTTAGTTCTAGCGCGAAAATATCGCCCGCAAAATTTTGAAGAAGTTATGGGGCAGGGCGTTCTGGTCACCACTTTAACCAACGCCATCAAAAACAACAAACTGCATCACGCCTATATTTTGACCGGCATCCGCGGTGTTGGCAAAACAACAACCGCGCGCATCATCGCCAAAACATTGAATTGCCTCAACGAACAAATGGCACTGCAAGCAAAATCGTGCGGCGAGTGCGACAATTGCAAGGCCATCGCGGCCTCACGCCATCAAGATGTGATCGAAATTGACGCAGCAAGCAGAACAGGAGTTGACGACATCCGCGAAATCATTGACTCCATCGCCTATGCACCCGTGATGGCAAAATATAAAATCTATATCATCGACGAGGTGCACATGCTCAGCAACTCGGCCTTCAACGCGCTTCTCAAAACGCTTGAAGAACCACCAGCCCACGTAAAATTCATTTTTGCCACCACCGAAATTCGCAAAGTGCCAATCACAATTTTGTCACGCTGCCAGCGCTTTGATTTGCGCCGTTTGGATGAAAGTGAAATTGTCGATCACTTAAAAAATATTTTGCAAAAAGAGTCGTTTGAGTTTGACACTCAAGGCCTTGAGCTGATCGCGCAAATGTCAGAAGGCTCAGTGCGCGATGCCCTGTCCCTTACAGATCAAGCTCTAAGCGCCAACAATCACCAAAAAAATCTGCCAGCCGACATCATCATAAAAATGCTCGGCCTCAATGACCGCGCGCAAATCGTTGATCTTCTCGAATCTTTGTTTGGTGGCGATTTCAAACAATCTCTCGCCAAATTTCACCAAATTTATTCAACCTCATCCGACATTTTGCAATTGCTTGAAGATTTGATGGATGTCACCCACAAAGTCGCTAAAATCAAGCTTATAGAAGGTTATGTCTGCGAAGGATTTGCCGCCACTTTGCAAGAAAAATTAAAAAACATCGCCACCAAAATTTCACTTGCCTCAATCACGCGAATTTGGCAAATGTTGATGAAAGGCAACGCCGAAATAAATTTCTCATCAACACAAAAAATCACTTTCGAAATGCTGATTTTGCGCATCTGTCATTTGTCAGCATTGCCTGATTTAAAGACGATTTTGCTACAAAACAACACCGAAACAAAAAATGTTGTTGCTCAAAAAGATAATCAGGCTAATGATGTTGGTGCTGATGATTTGGTCGGCGAAATTTTGCGCAATTTTGAGGGCGCTAAGTTAATTGTTTAAATAAAAAATATGAACGACGAAATCACTAAAATCAAGGTTCTGTGCGTTGAAGACGAACAGGAAATTCGTGACACAATGGCCGAAATTTTGCGCGATGAAGGTTTTGAAGTATATGAAGCGGGCAACGGCCAAGAGGGTTTCAACAGTTTTCTCCAAGTCAAACCAAACATCATAATCTCTGACATCATGATGCCAGAAGTTGATGGCTATGGTTTCCTCAAAATGGTGCGCGAAAGCAAAGACAAAAACAACGCCGTGCCATTCATATTTTTAAGCGCTTTGGGCCAAAAAGAAAATCTCATCAAAGGGATCGATTTGCTTGCCAACGATTATCTAGTCAAGCCAATCGATTTCGATTTTCTCATTGCCAAAATAAAAGAAAAAGCCGGCAATGCGATGAAGGTGCAAAAAATCCACAATGCCGGAATCAAAAATCTCAAAAGTCAAATTGCCACAATCCTGCCAAACGAGGTTTCGTCTTATCTCGACAACATTTCGCAAATGTTAAAAATTCTCAAAGACGAGCCTTATGGCCCATTTCCACATCGTCGTTATGGTGAAGATTTAAACAAAATTTATCTCGATTCAGTCAAGCTCAAAGCTGCGATTATCAACGCTTTAGACAACAATGTGATCGACAGCAAGCTCAACGAAAATGACGAAATTTTCTCACTTGTAGAATTCATCAATCATGCAGTTTCAAACTTGCCAGAAAAAATCAAAGGCCGCGTGCAGTTCGACGTGCCATATGAAAGCGAGTTTTTGCCAAAAATAAAAATCGACAAATCAATCTTGATTGAGGTGATCAAAAAAATCATCGCCGGCGTTATCAAAGCCGACGCCGATTCAACAATTTCAATCACCATGATGACTGACGCGCTCAATCAAATGGCTGTCATTTTCTATCTCAAACTAAAAAGCGACATAAAAACCGTTGAAGAAGCAATCGACCTAGCAAAAATCACCCAAATCGCCGACGCCGCAGGCTGCACCACCAAAGCTTCCAAAGGCGCACAAGATGGCGAAGTGAATATAATTTTCACCGTGCCGTCTTATCGTTTGATTCAGGCGTAATTTTTTTGGGGGCGAAAGCTCACGCGACGTGACAATAAAATGAAAATTCTATGGACTCTAGAAAACAGCCGTCTCCTAGCTCGTCAAACCAATACCAATTTGCAGAAGAAATAAATAAATTATCGCAAATAATCGATTCAATAAAACAAAATCCATCAGCAAAAGTTTCTGACCAAGATGCAGAAATAATAAAAGACAGCCTAAATTATCTAGCAGCCTTTAATTGCGGTGTCGACATTATGAACGCTGGGCAAAAGGACGAATATTATTGCATTTACAACCAACAATCTCAAAGCCCGATATTTTTTTATGGACATCATTTTAAAAAACCAAATTTAAAATATGTTGAAGAAATGCCTGGTGGTTTGCCTGCGCAAAATGTTTATGACAGAAGTTCGGTTTTAGATGCAAACGAATTGCAGCAACTTTCTGATAATTTGCAACATATGGCAAGCCTTAGAGCAGCAGGCGTTACAAGATTTATCAAAGGCGCATTTTTAGATGAAATGCAAAAAGAAAATTGTGAGGCCGGATTTTTTGCGCAAACAACAGTTGCAGATCCACAAAAAGCAATTGAGCAAGCTGTCAAAAATATTGCAGAAAATGAAGATAAATATCACCTAATGCCAATAAGACAAGGTGGCGTGGCATCAAGTTTTGAAGCTTTTAAAGAGGATGATAGAAAAACTCAACAAGCAAAAACTACGGATAAAAACAGCGCAACTTATGGCGCAATTTGCAAAAAAGGCGATGAAATTATTTGGGGAAATATTGGTGATGGTTTAATTGGTTTTGAATTTGCAAAAGGAGAAGAAATAAAAACCATCACCTTGGTTCACGAAGATCATAAAGAAAGAATAGGATATTTTTCTGCAAAAGGCCATGCAAGTGCAAGCGATATAGATGTTGAGGTTGATGATGTAAAATTTTGCAGCTTCAAAATTTCGTCTCTAAAAGATGAATTGTCCGAGGGAGTCAAGCTTAAAGGATATGAGTTAAAGAGAGTTTTTATCGCTTCGCAAGGTGTGTGTGGTGATAATTATGATCCGCACAAAGTCACTGAGAAAAATTTTAAAAATGGCGATTTTTATTTACACAAAACAACCGTTGCTACTGCGCTTACTTGCTCTGGAAGAGAAGGAGATGTTGAATTATCGGAAGGATTCAACAAAAACAAAACATGGCTTTTTCCAAAAAAAGACGCTCTTGCTTTTGTTGTTGATGTTAACGAAAAAGATTTTATCGCCAGCGTCGCAACTGGCTATGGCCCTAGGGGTGGCGATGTTGCAAAGATGGTGACGCAAGAATTGCAAAAACAAGTTGGTGTTGTGGTTGAAAAAGAAGTATTGTCAAAACAGCAGCGTCTTGGAGCTTTGTTAGAGGCCTCAGAAGCTGTGCATGCTGCTATGGAAAGATCTCCGCAGCCAATGAGAAAACCGAAGCTTCCATTGTCTCCAATTTCTAAAAAGAAAGATGATGAAGTTAAGGTGTCAGATAGGGTTGCTAAATTAGATGCTGGCACTACCAGAGGCGCATCATCATCTCCCGATGTTTCGTTAAGTCCTAACGGCCCTAGGGTTTCTAGGACAATAGCTCCATCAAAAGCGGCGGCATTAATAAAAAATGGCCATAAAATAGTTGATGAGCAAACCATTTTATAAAAAAGCAAAAAAAATAGGCGACCCTTTTTTTAAAAGATCGCCTATCTTCAAAAAATTCCCTCTCATCAAGAAAACCTAACGAGAATAAAACTCTGTAATCAAATGTGGTTGCATTTCGCTTGCATATGGCACTTCAGCAAATGTTGGCTGAGATTGCAATTTCACAGAAAGTGCATCTTTGTCAAGCAACAAATATGAAGGCACGTCGCGTTCCATTTTTTGGATAGACTCAACAACAATGTTCAATTTGCGAGATTTTTCTCTTACTTGCACAACGTCTCCAACTTTCACTCTATATGACGCGATGTTAACTGTTTTGCCATTCACCGACACATGTTTGTGGCTCACAAATTGTCTTGCCGCAAAAACTGTTGGCACGAAATTGGCGCGATAAACAATAGAATCAAGGCGGCTTTCAAGCAAGCCAACAAAGTTTTCACTCACGTCGCCACGAGTTGAGCTGGCTAATTGGAAAGTGTTATAAAATTGTTTTTCAGAAATGTTGCCATAGCAAAACTTCATTTTTTGTTTTGCGCGAAGTTGGTTGCCATAGTCTGAGCTGCGGCCTTTTGGCGCTTTGCCGTGTTGTCCAGGGCGATAATTCTTTTTTGCAAATGGGTCTTTAGCTTGTCCCCAAAGGCTTGCACCAAGTTTTCTGCTGATTTTTTTCTTTGCGTTTAATCTTTTTGTCATGTTCGATTTGTTTTAGTTAGTCCAATGTTTTCTAGGAGTTTCGCGCCAAAAAATAAAATTTTTAAAAACGCAGAATTTGCCCTAAAAAATTTCCTAAAATCAATTAGGAAGGTTGCTTGTCAAAAAGCAAGGAGGGTATTTTATATGGGGGTTTGGGGAAAGTCAAGTCACTAAATCCGTGTATTAATTTGAAGAATTAGGCATGGGGATGGTACTTCGCCCCTCAAACAGTGGCGCGCCAAAACTCGGTTCGAAATACCATCCCCATGCCCATTATAAACGCAAATCTTAAAATTTAACAATCACTATTAATTAAAAAAACCCTACAAAATCCTATGCTCAACGCCTTCTCTCTTCTGCTCTTTTGTCATCTTGTCACTAAAAAAATAAAAATAAAGCGCTGACAAAATTAATAATTTCACGCCCAAAATAATCGTAATTTCTTTATAAAAAAAACTACGATTTTTTGCGCGGAAAAATATTACCAAATAAATTATATAACCCAAATATAGGGTAATCAATGCATACATTTTAGAAACGATAAGAAACCCCTGCTCCAATCAACCAAGGATCAAGCCTCACTTGCGCAGTATATGCATTATTAACCTGAACATTTGTTTTTAGGAAGATCTTTTTTACATCGAAGTTGATGCCAAAGCGATTATCGATCATATAATCGAAGCCGGCTTGCAATGCATAACCAAGATGATCTTGATATTTCATGCTGGTTGCAGCGCCGCCAGTCTTGGCTCCATAAAAGAAAGTGTAGTTCAAACCAGCACCCACATAAGGGCGAAACGTGCCTTCAGGATTTGGGTGATATTGAAAAGTTAAAGTTGGCGGCAACAAATTGACCGAACCAAGACCAGTCTTGTCTCCAAGCACCGAACCGTTGATTTGCACATCGTGCTTGGTTGTCGCCAAAATCAATTCTGCGGCAAAATTTTTGCTAAAAAAGCGCGTAAAATCAAGCTCTGGCACTTGATCTGAGCTGGTTGCAACATGTCCGCCCAAAGTTGAAACTTTGCTCGAGCCATCAGTTTTTACATAAACCGCTCTTGACCTTATAATCCAATCATGAGAAGATTTAGCAGCTTGCGCGTAAGCCGCTTGGCCAGATCCAAGAATTGCAAACGCCAATGACAAAGAAACAAATTTCAACTTATTTTTCATAAATTTATTTAAAAAAATTATTAGGATCGTCAGCCACCTTGCAACCAGCAAAACAACTAACATCTTAAAAAATAAACAATGAAAAATTTTTGTATTTGACTTAAGTCAAGAATTGCAAAATTTTTTTATGATAAAAAATATCGATCAAATCAGCCGCATCCCTTTATTTGCAGGCCTCAAAAGCTCTGAGCTAGAAAAAATCCTCAAAAATGCACGCCTCGAAAATTATAAAAAAAATAAAAATTTATTTTCCCAAGATGAAAAAATTTTAAATTTCTATATCATCTTGCAAGGCTCAATCAAAACTTTTTTAATCAACGAAAACGGCTCTGAAACCCTGATTTCTATAGCCAAAGACTATGATACAATTTGCGATATTTTCAGCCAAAATTTTGAAGCCAACGGCCAATTTATCAAAGATTCAACAATTCTTACAATCCCAATTGCTGCAATGCGCGAAGCCGCAAAAAATAATTTAATCTTAGCACTAAATTTTCTTAACGACGCCGAAAAAAGAAATAAAAATTTATTCAAACAATTGAGCAAAATAAAAACCAGCGATGCCAAAGAAAAACTCGGTCAATTTTTGCTTGAACTGGCTTTTGCAAATGGCAATAAAAAAATGCAAAATATAAAGTTGGAATCAAGCAAAGAAGATCTCGCCGCACTGCTTGCAATCAAGCCCGAGACACTTTCGCGCAATTTAAAAAAATTAAAAAAAGACCAAGAAATCTCTGTCAAAAAAAACATCATCGCCCTCACCAAAAAAGATTCACTTTGCGGCTATTGCAACAGCGAAATTGCAAAAAAATGCAGCCACAACAAAGAAGATTTTTGTCAGCAAAAATAAAAACACCGCGACCAACAACAAAATAAAACTTTAAATCTGTTTACAAAGTTTTTTTTAATGATATTTTTGAAAATAAAAACTTTCAAAAACTATGCCCGACATCAACAAATTAATCAGCGGCTTTCGTGTTTTTAAAGCCACCACTTTTCAAAAGCAAAAAGACACCATCAAACATTTGCTGGTGCAAGGCCACAAGCCTTCAACAATGATTATCGCTTGCAGCGACATTCGCATTTCGCCATCCGACATTTTTGGCACCAATCCCGGTGAACTTTATATTTTGAACAACGTTGGTGGATTGGTTCCAAAATATGATGCTGGCGGCGTGCATGGCATAATGGCCGCGATAGAATATGCAGTAAAAGAATTGGAGGTGGAAAATGTTGTCGTTCTTGGCCACGCCAAATGCGACGCGATCAAAATGATGATGTCAAATAAATATTCCGCCAATATTCACGGCCTTTCTGAGCCGATGAAAACGTGGCTGTCAATTGCCAGCGAAGCCCGCGAAGCCGTAAAAGCCCAGCTCTCCACCAAAACCCCCGAAGAACAACAAGACGCTTGCGAGCACGAATCAATCATCGTGTCAATGCGCAACCTCATAACTTATCCTTATATCGCCGAACGCATGGTGAAGAAAAAATTAACAATTCACGGCTGGCATTTTGATGTTGAAACTGGAGATATCATGGCGTTCAATCCGCAAACTGGATATTTTGATTTGGTGTCCTAAACATTGTTAGCTATTTAATTTGAGGCATAAACAAAATTGCGGCGATGAATTGTGGTGAAATTCACGTTGAGGCCATTTAGAAGCGAGAGTTAGCAGAAGAAGAGATGACACCTGTACTTAAATTTGAATGATTATTTAAGGCAAGTGGAGTTGGTAAATTATTTGCCACAACCCTAGCGGCATGAGAACTAACAGCTGATGGTCTATCAGCTGGAGTTGGTAAGTCGCCAGCTCCTTGCCCCTGCTCACTATCCCCCACCTTATTACTCCTTTTAACAGCAGCATAAACCGCAACACCAGCTGCCGCTGCCACAACCAAACACGCTATAGCAACCCCAGCAATTCCAGCACCGCTCAATCCAGCAGATCTATTACCAGCTGTAGGCTGCGCTGTTGTTGTCACAATTGGCGTTACAAAACCACGCAACTCTTGCTGATATTGATCCCACAAAGTTTGGCTGACTGACTCATTTCTAGCAAAACTTTCGTTAATAATATTATAATCTCTAACCAAATTTTTATAAGCATCACTATTGTCACCTTTATAACGCTCAATCAAATCTCCAGTTTTTGCCAAACTTCTTAATATAATTGGATTGTTATAAGGGATTGTTGCGGTTGTTGTTGTGGTGGTTGTGGTTGTGGTGGTTGTGGTTGAAGTTGTGCTACGCAAATCACTTTCAATATTGTCAATAAGATCAAACAATTTATTCACATCTGCAAGCGTGTGAGGAGCATCTGGATTGACAAATTTAGAATATAAATCTTGAAACTTTGCAACATTGTTGTTGTCCTTAATTTTTGCATAATCCTGATTGAAGCTATCAAAAGTGTCTTTAACTTCTTGAAAATCAGAATTAGAAATTGTGATTGGCAACCCGTCTGTTGTTGTGGTTGGAAGACGAAAAGTTGTGGTGGTGGTTGCAGCCGCCGTTGTTGATGAAGAGGAAGAGCTTTGGCTTTGGCTTTGGCTTTGGCTTTGGCTTTGGCTTTGGCTTGAAGTCGAATCTTGTTTAGTTGTTGTTGATGGACTTTCGGTTATTGGAAGTGTTGATCTAGAAGCCGTAGAACTTACGGTAATAGGATCAGCTGGTCTTGTAACTGATGACGATGTTGAGCTTCCAGTTGAAGACGCAGAATTTGTTGCCGAATTGCTGGCACTTGCACTTTGGCTCTCGCTTGCACTTTGACTTGCCGTTGAAGACGCCGCAGTTGGAGCCGCAGAGTTACTTGCACTCGCACTTGGAGAGGCGCTTTGACTAGGACTTGCGCTTGAAGAAGCACCTTGGCTAGGGCTTGCACTCTCACTTGAAGATTGTTGCGCAGAACCAGTTGTAGTGCCAGTCGTATCAGCCGCTGGAACCGTTGTTTTTGGAGCTGTAGAAGAAGATCCCTGCGAAGAAGGAGCTGCCGTTGCCGCCTTAGTTGTAGTTGTAGCTGTGGTTGTAGCTGTGGTTGTTGTGGTTCCGCGATTTGTTGTTGTATCTGCCTTAGTAGTTGTATCTGCATTGGTTGTTGTATCTGCAGCCTTAGACGTTGTTTGAGCTCTAGAGGATGTAGAAGTTGCAGCCGAAGTTGTTGCTTTTGTAGTAGGTACTGGCTCACCTCTTCTCTCCCTTTGCCCACCATTAAAAGGAGCGGCAACAGCGTTAGCAGCTGCTTTTACTGTGCCAACTGGATCCATTGCAGCATTTCCAATAGCATTCAATTTTTCCCCAACTTTTCCTAATAATTGTCCCGCCTTTCTCGCAGCAACACCCAAAATATCGTTGCTTCGCGCATCAATCTTATTAGCAATATTTGCACCAACACCACCCGTTTTAACCCCAATATTCGATCCACCTGCGGCACCTTGTCCAGCATTTGAAGATGAAGCGCCCGAAGCGCCACCTGTAGAAACTCCATTCGTAGTAGGCATAAATTGATCAAAAATAAAATTGATATTAATTAAATCGAGCTTGAAATTGTGTAGTGAGAAACTTTATAGTCAAAATTTACATATTTTGCAATCACAAAATGTGCAACAACTTCGTGAAAATTACCACCGCAACACCACCGAACCCCAAGTCAACCCACCGCCAAGCGCCTCAAGCACTACAATATCGCCTTTTTTGATGCGATTATTTTTGCAAGCATAATCAAGTGCCAACGGAATTGAAGCGGCAGAAGTGTTGGCGTGATTTGCAACAGTCAGCACCACCCTATCATCGCTCAAGCCAAGCTTGGTGGCCACCGAAGACAAAATTCTGGCATTAGCTTGATGTGGCACCAAAACGTTGATATCAGCGGTTGTTTTGCCAATTTGCGCCAAAACATCAACCACCGATTTGGCCATTTTTTCAACTGCATGCTTGAAAACTTCGCGGCCAGCCATGTTGATAATGCCCGTCTGCTGGTTGAATGAAGGACCGCCAGTTGTTTTGAGAATGTCGTTCAGCGTGCCATCAGAAGAAAGTTTTGTTGCCAAAATGCCGCGATCTTCTGTGGTGGCCTGCAAAATCACAGCTCCTGCTCCATCACCAAAAAGCACGCAGCTGTTGCGATCATTCCAATCAACAATGCGCGACAATGTTTCGGCACCAACAACCAGCGCGTTCTTCACCTGCCCCGCTTTGATAAAATTATCCGCCACGCTCAAAGCATAAACAAAGCCCGAACAAACCGCTTGCACATCAAATGCAAAAGCATTTTTCGCGCCAAGCTTGGCTTGCAGAGTTGTGGCTGTGGCTGGAAAGGTTAGATCGGGAGTTGTGGTTGCAACGATAATTAAATCGATTTCTTCAATTTTGATGGCGCCTTTGCAAGAATCAATTGCGGCTTTGGAAGCTTTAAATGCAAGGTCGGAAGTGAACTCACCAGCTGCGGCAATGTGTCTTTGTTTGATGCCAGTTCGCTCAAAAATCCACTCATCGCTAGTGTCAACAGTTTTTGCCAAATCATCATTGGTGACAATTTTTTCTGGCAAATATGATCCAGTAGCAACAATTGCGCTGTGAATTTTTGACATATTTTAAGTTGTTTGATTTTCGCTCACCTTTTTATTTTCAATCAGTTCCGAGCTTAGCTGCATTGGCTTCACCTCAGCCATAATGCGTTCATTAATTTTGTTTTCAACCAAAGAAATTGCAACTTTGATTGCATTGGCAAAACCAATACGATCAGTGCTGCCATGGCTTTTCACCACCACGCCATTCAAACCAACAAGCATCGCGCCGTTATGCATTCTGGGGTCAACAACTTTTGTAACTTTGGTGATTGAGTGGCTGGCGAACAAATAGCCAATTTTTGACCAAATTGAATCAGTAAATCCTTCTTTAACAATGCCCGAAACCAGCTTCACCGCGCCTTCAATGGCCTTCAGCGTGATGTTGCCAGTGAAACCGTCCGTCACCACAACATCCACCGTGCCTTTGGTGATATCGTCTCCTTCAACATAGCCGTGGAAACAATCTTTAAATTTGCTTTCGCGCAGCATCGCTGCAACATTTTGCACTTCTTCATGGCCTTTCAACTCTTCAGAGCCAACGTTCAAAACACCAATTGTTGGGTTTTCAATTTTGAGAACAACGCGCGCAAAAGCGTGTCCCATTGCGGCAAATTGATAGAGGATGTTGGCGTCGCAATCAATGTTGGCGCCCATATCCAGCATCACCGTGCCTTTCTTTTTTTTGTTTGGAATTGATGTGACAATCGCAGGACGATCAATTGATGGCAAAGATCTGAGCACAACTTTGGCAATGGCCATCAAAGCCCCCGTGTTGCCAGCAGAGATGATAACGTCGCTTTCGCCTGCTTTCACGGAATCGATCGCCAGTCTCATACTGCTTTTGGTGCCGCGACGCAAAGCTGCCGAAGGTTTTTCGTCAGACGAAATTGCGTCATCAGTGTGAATGATTGTATAGCGCTCTTTTAAATTGCGGCAATGATTCAAAATTGGGATGATTTTTTTCTCATCACCAAACATCAAAAAATGAACATCGTGATTTGTCGAAGCGATAATGTCAGCCCCTTCAACCACAATTTGCGGAGCTCTATCACCACCCATACAATCTAAGGCGACTGTTATTTTTTTCATGATTTATGAATTTAAGAAGCGATTATTCTTCTGTAGCGGTCTTCTTCTTTTTGGTTGCAAGAACCTTGCGTCCGTTATAATAGCCGTCAAGAGAAATGTGATGGCCAAGCTTAAGCTCTCCAGTTGTTTTATCTGTTAAAACGTTTGGAAGATCAGCTTTATAAGAACCATTGCTGCCTCTTCTCATGTTACGTCTTGATTTCGATTTCTTTTTCTTAGGAACTGCCATGTTATTAGAGTCTTGTTTTAAATGAAAATATATTTACTATTTATTTTTATGGATAGTAAAAACAAATGATACAAAAACTTTAAATAAAATCAATGTTAAAATCAATTAAAAATTATTTTATTTATTTTGTGCTGATTATAGCCCTAGCCTCTTGCGTGTCAAGGGTTAATAAGCATGGATATATGTTTGATTTGGCTGATCACGACCGCTTGAAGGCAGAAATTACAAGCAAGGATGTCGTTTTGCGCATCATGGGCTCGCCCACAATCATCACCTCTTTTGACAATGACGAAACTTGGATTTATTTTGCCGAAGATGTGCGCAGCTTATTGTTCTTCAGGCCAGATGTAGTAAGGCGCGAAGTCATGGCAATCAAATTCGATAATGACACAATAAAAGAGCTCAGCCACCTCGATCTTTCAAATGAAGAAAAATTAAAATTCGCTTCCGACTACACCAAAGTTGAAAGCAGTCACCCGGGATTTTTCAAATCAATTTTTGGCAATATTGGACAAGTTCGCTCTCAATAAAACATTGGCCGCGCTGGCTCTGTGCCTGCTTTGGGGCTGTTTTGGCAATTACGAAGAATCAGCAACCGCAGAGGTTGTCTGCCATGATCTTGGCATCAAAGTTTTTATTCACAATGCCACTGCACGCGATTTTTGGGAAGCGCTGGATAAATTTCATCAAGCTCGCATGGCGCGCGGCTCTAAGGAAAACTACACTGTCATTGCCTTGCCAAATGGCCATAGTATGCAATTTAAAGCATCGACGGAAGATATGATGAAATGCTTTGCCCGCGATGTGAATTGGAGCGCGGTGCACAAGGATTATCGGATGCTTTGATTTGTGGCTATCACTGTCAAATTTTGCAGCCTCAACTTGAAGCTTATCCCTAAATAAACCGCCACACACTTTCATCCGCAAAAAGCTGATGAAGCGCTTTGTTGTTGAGTCCGTGGCCCGATTTGAAAACATCAAAATGGCCCAAAATATAATGCCCCGCAAGATAAATATCACCGATAAAATCTAGAGTTTTGTGACGCGCAAATTCATTTTCATAGCGCAATCCGCCTTCATTTATCACACCTTCGTCACCCACAACAATAGCGTTGTCAAGCGATCCGCCACGCGCCAAGCCCATTTTGTTCAAATATTCAATTTCGTTTTGAAAGCCAAAAGTGCGCGCCATGCAAACATCGTTTTTAAATGAGGCAAAGCTGGCGTGATAATTGAATTGCTGCTTTGGCACGTGCTTGTGGTCGAAATCGATTTTGAAATCGACTGAAAATTCTTTGGCTGGTTCAATTTCAATAAATTTGTCGCCATCTTCAACGCGAAATTTTTTGATGATTTCGATGATCTTGCGCGGAGCCTCTTGCACGTTGATTCCGGCGCATTCAAGCAAAAATATAAATGGTTCCGAGCTGCCATCCATGATCGGCACTTCTTGATTGTCGATTTCAACTAGCAAATTGTCGATTCCAAGCCCCCAAATTGCGGCGATAAAATGCTCAATCGTGGAGATTTTTATGCCAAATTCGTTGGCAATTGTGGTGCCCAAATTGGTGGTGACGACATTTTTGTAACTGGCCTGCACCGTTGATTTTGCTGGCTCAACGTCGGTTCGTTTAAAAACAATGCCGCTGTCAATTGGCGCTGGCAAAAGCCTCATCATAACTTTGGCGCCCGAGTGAATGCCAATGCCGCTGCAAGACACTTCGGAGTTGATTGTTTTTTGTGATATTTTGTGCATTTTTTTACAAATTAAAATTATAGACAACAGGCGCTAATCTTTTGTTGTGACAATTTCTCTTTGCTGTAGGCGATATAGCTCTTAGCCGCGACTGAGCCACGGTT
>CAYPUN010000011.1:0-22293 GCA_964413985.1 uncultured Rickettsia sp.
TTCTCACCATAATTCGCCTTCTGCTTGAAAGAAGAGAAAATTTTCGCATGTTTGGAGGCCTTCGTTTCGGCTCGTCAATCACCGAAAAAATCGCTTTTGATGATTATGGCTTTGACCACGTTGCGCTCTGTATTGGCGCGGGTCGCCCACATATCATCGACATCAAAAACAATTTCGCCAAAGGCATCAGAGCGGCGTCAGATTTTTTGATGTCGCTGCAATTGACCGGCGCTTTCAAAGAAAATTTATTCACCAATTTGCAAATTCGCGCACCAATCATTGTGGTGGGTGCAGGCCTTACGGCTGTTGACACCGCCTGTGAAGCGCAAGAATATTATTTTACACAAATAAAAAAATTCGCAACGCAGATAAAAAAAATCACCACCAATTTTGGCAAAGAAAATTCTGGTGAAGAAAAATTTTGGCAACAGCTCAGCGCAGAAGAAAAAATCATCGCGCAAGAATTTTTGCAACATGCGCAAATCCTTGAAACTGAAGGCAAGGCGGCACTTATCAAAACAATCGGCGCGACAAAAATTTTATATCGCAAAAAAATTCAAAACTCGCCAGCCTACAGGCTGAACCACGAAGAGCTTATCAAAGCCTTCGAACAAAACATAGAATTTGTCGCGCAAAAAGAAGTTGATGAGGCGATTCTTGATGAATTTGGCCATATCAAAGCAATAAAATGCAAAGATGGCGAAAGCTTTGCGTGCCGCTCGCTGCTTATCGCTGCAGGCACCGATCCAAACATAGCTCCTGCAACCGAAGATGGTTTAGATTTGCAATTGCAAGGCAAATATTTTGCCGCAATAAACGAAAATTCTGTCATCAGCAAAATTGACGAAAAGGGCAGGGCTGTAAGCTTCTTTGGTGATTTGCATCCAAGTTTTGCTGGCAATGTTGTGAAGGCGATGGCCAGCGCAAAAGTTGGTAGCAAAGAAATTGACAAGATGCTTCAAAGCCAGCAATCAAGCGCCTCAAGCATCTCAAGCGATAATTTTCTCAATAAAATAAATCACGATTTTTTAGTAAAAATTGCTAAAATAAATCACATTTCGCAGCATGTTGTCGAAATTTCCATTCACGCGCCGCTCCTTGCCAATCAAACCTCGGCAGGCCATATTTTTCGTTTACAAAACTATCACGTTTTTGCCAAACACAATGACGCGAAAGATCAATTGCTGGCAATGGAAGGTGTTCCTGTCACCGCACTTGATGTTGATCGAAGCCGCGGCATTATTAGTGGCATCGTCACTCTATATGGCGCATCAACAAATTTAATCAAAAATTTTCAAGAGGGTGAACCCTGTATTTTTATGGGCCCAAGCGGCAAGCCAACTGAAATAATCCCAAACGAAACCGTAGTACTAATTGGCGGCGGACGAGGAAACATGCCGCTCACCGCCATTTCCAAATATCACAAACAGCACAATTGCAAAACAATTATTGTTGCCGGATATCGCAAAAATTCATATTTGGTGCGCCAAGATGAAATGGAAAAACGCAGCGATATTTTGATTTATGCAATTGAAGAAGAAGTGCCGCAAATAAAATTAAACAGGCCGCAAGACCGCCAATATCAAGGCACGGTGCTTGACGCCATCAAAAAATATTTTGCGCAAGATCAACAAAAAATCGATCGCATTTTTGCAATTGGCAGCGACAAAATGATGGCAAAAGTTGCGCAGCTGCGTCACGAAAATGTGCTGCAAAATTTCTCGCAAGCACCAATTGCAATCACCAGTCTCAACGCTCCAATGCAGTGTATGATGAAAGGTGTTTGCTCGCAATGTTTGCAAAAAAGAGTGGGAGAAAATGGTGAAATGGAATATTTTTATTCTTGCGCCGCGCAAGATCAAGACATGGACAAGTTAGACTTTTCGCACCTTCACGCCAGATGCGCACAAAATTCTCTGCAAGAAAAAGTGACCGGAATTTTGATGCGGGGATTTTGATAAAAAGATTTTGATAAAATTTGAAATAGCGGCGCTTCGCACATCTGATGCATGGTAGGCTGGGCTCAAGAAAGCCCGCCCCCCACAACTAAAAACTATTGATTTGGAACAACAACCGCTCTTCTATTTTTTGCATAAACATCTTCACTAGCGCCAAAATAAGCAGGGCGCTCCTTGCCATAAGAAATAGTCTGAATTCTTGCAGAATCAACTCCACCAGAAACTAAATAATTCTTTGCTGACAACGCTCTTTTTTCACCAAGCGCGATGTTGTATTCACGCGTTCCGCGCTCGTCGCAATGGCCTTCAACAATAACTTTAATTTCGGGAGAATTTTTTAACCATTCAACTTGCGTGTCAAGAATTGGCTTGGCCGCATCTGAAATTGCAAATGAATTATAGTCAAAAAACACGCGATCTTGAACTTCAACTTCTTTGATTGTTTCAACCACGCCTTCGTTCAAAGCTTTGGCTTGCTGCTCGTTTTCAATTGGCTGAAATGGCTGCTCTGTTGTCTTGTCTTCGATCAAAACTTGCTGATCTTCGTCATTGATTTTTGTTTGTGAATCTTTGCCATTTTGAGTGCTTTTGCATGAAAATAGCAACAAAGAAGCGGCAATTAAGCCAATTAGAGAGATATTTTTCATATTTTGTGCCATATTTACGTTTTTTATTAATTCCTAATTCAAGTTAACATGAAGACAAAAACAATGTCAATTAAGAGTTTTGTCAAAAAAGCTTGCGCTTAATGCAAAATTTGGTATAATGAGGAGGTGAGTTATTTTAATTTAATAAATTGAAAAATGCCAGACGAAGCACGGGGCAGAATTCTGTCGCCAAGAGACGAAACCAAGCTAGAAGAAGATCTCAAGAAATTTGAGCAATCGGTACGCCGACGCACAGAGATAATTTATAACAAAAAATCTGCAAAAGGCGAAGAGATTGTCAGCGGTTTAGTGTCTCAATATAGGAATAAATATAAAAAAATAGAGGGGCAAAAAGAAGATGTTTATGATTCTGAAGGAGTCAAAGATTTTGCTGTCAACAGCTTAAAAGCCCTAGACGGTCTTGTTTTGAGAAACGAGCAAACCAAAAATATTTTACGCCAAGAAAAAGAAGTTAAGACATCGCACACCAAGCCCGGTGAGATTGATCTTGCAACTTTGATGGCCGAGATGGAAGACAGGATGGGCATTGCTCCAGTGAGATGGGATGCGCTTCACGATGAATATGGCGCTGATTTTTTTCGCTACAGAAATTTTACACTAAACGATGTTATTGACGAGATCAGAACTAGAAAAGAAGCGGTTTTGCACACTCAGCCAGAAAATGGCAAAAAATTTAGTCCAAAAGGATCTTATTTTAAAAGCTATAGCTATAGGCAACTGCTTGATGAGGCGCGCCGTCTGGTCAAGGATGAAGAGAAGGCTATCACAAAAAACTTGCATCATCTGATTGAGCATGGCGTTGAAATGCCGCCTGTCAAAGAAAGGGATGATCTGGATAAAGCTATGAGCAGAGCTGAAACTAGAGCTGCTTTGAGTGGTGTTGGCGCGGTGAAGGATATTTTTGATTATGTGGGCAAGGGCTTGTGGAGCAAGTCTGATCCGAATAAAAATCGTCATTTGCGCGCTTTTTATAAACAGCGCAACGGGTTGTTTTCCAATTTGCTTTCGGGGCTGAATCCAAGGGGCAGTAAGAACGGCTTGGCTGTGAAAAATGCGATGGAGCTACTTAATAAAAACAATGCAGAGCTTGAAAATGAAGGATTGATTGATCCTGCAACTTTTGCAGAAATTTCCAATTTAATCAAAGAAGAGTTGGAGCGTGAAAGCAAGGATAATCCGGGACTTACCCAAGAGCACGCTGAAAAAATGAAAGAGCTCAACGAGCGCATTAACGCCCTAAATCAAAAAGTTGTTGAGGCGGCCAAGGGCGAAACCAGTGATTCGGACGCGATGCACAAATGGCGCATGTTGCAAGTTGTTTTGTTGGTGACACCATTTTTTGGTATTAGTGCTTTGGGCCCTGTGATGAGCGTGTTTAACGGTGTTTTGATGAACTCTGGCGGCATTGTCAAAGGTATCACGTCTTTGATGTCGTTTGAATATACTGGGCCTTTTGGCTGGATTTTGGAGCAGATGCATATTCCGCAGCTGATTGAGGCTTTTTTTGGCTTGCCAGTGGTGAGCGCGCCTTTTGATTTGCTCAACGCCACTCTTGGCAGCGATATGGCTCAAACATTTTTTGGTCAAATTCTCAACCCACTTGCAGCTTCTCCAACTGCCGCTTTGTTGCTTGCGGGAGGTTTTTCTTTGTTTCGCGCAGGAACCGAAATCAAGCATAGTCAGAAATATGGCAAAGCTTTTAAAGAATATTCGGATCAGCTTAAAAAAGATATGGTGGAAATGGCTGAAGAGGCCGAGAAGCTTGGTGAAAATTGGGATCCAACCAAGATGGTTAATGGTCAATTTGAAGCTTTGCGCAATTTTCGTTTGCGTTGCAACAAAAACGAATTGGCGATTGATCTTGCCAATCAGCAGAGTGACCCAGTTGATTTTTTGAAAAAATTAATGGGCGCAGATCTTGCTGCAGCGCTTGAAAAAAATCATGTAGAAATTCTTGATGAGGATGGCAAAATTTCCAACAAAGCCTTGATAGAATTTTTGCAAAAAATTCCAGAGAATAATTTTTATGAGAAGGCGATTATTTATGATGATTTGCTGAAGCAAGAGGTCAATCATGGTCGCAGTGCTGATGAGTTGATTGCGCTTGCTAGTGCCAAAGCTAGCGATCCGCAAGGCAAGAAGATTGTTGACGCTTGGACCAAAAAACAAGAAAACGAATTTGTGATAGAAAAAGCGCAAGATATGTTTTCGCAAACAAAAAGTGTGCAGATGCGCAAAAAGTTTAGCGAAGTTTTTGATGAATTTGAAAGCGCTGAAAATGAGGCGGAAAAATCTGGAGCTATTGCTAAAATGGAGAATTTGGTGAAGGCTGAGCAAGTGAGATTTTTTAAAGAAGATTTTCGTGGCGCTGGCAATGATTCTATGCTAAAGCGGTTGTTGCTGACTACTCCAACGGATAAGCCTGAGCATCCGCGGGGTCTGGAGCTTAGAAATCATGGTCGTGAGCTTGCTGCTAATCAGGGTCACGCGGTTGCCGTATTTTAATATTTTAAATATATGTCAAAAAACAATAAACCAACAAAATCAGAATTAGCAAAAAGCAAGCTGACAAAATTAGAGGTGGCAGAGTTGATTCGGCGCGGCGCGGTGAGCTCGCTGCGAAAGGCGATGGCGGCTGGGCAATTTGAAGTTCCTGGGGATTTGATTGACATGAATTATAACAAAGACACTGCGTTGCATATTGCTGCGCGTTATGGTCAGGTTGGAGTTTTAAAATTTTTGGTGGCCGATCTTGTTGATAAAGATGGTAAGCCTTATGGTCTCAGTCCGCTTATTCGCAACAATCAAAGAAAGCCGATAGAAAAACTTAGAGCGTCAAGTGACAAGCAAACCCAAGATATGCCGATGCCGCTTGCGGGAGCATTTCGTCTTGGCAGTGGCGTGTTGAAGATGGGTGCGGCAGCAGTTGAGGTTGCGGCATCCCCCTTTCTTGCGGCGAAAGATGCGGTTCGATCAATACGTAACAAAGCAAAAATCGAAAGAGAGCATCGCGTTACATCCTTGTTTATGGACGGCGCTTCCGATATTAAAGCTGGCCTTGCAAACTTTGGCATGACGGCGCTTGATGTCGGGAGATATGTTTATGGTCTAGAAAGAGAATTTACTGCCGCACTGAAAAAACAATTGTTTAATACTGATGTTCCCGATGATCAGAAAGCGACGGCAGTTGATATTGCAAAGGCTTATGGCAAGGATATTTTTGAAAAAGGCGAGCGCAATGAGGTGATGCTTGCAATTTTGCGTGTGGCAGAAATGGATGCTGGAGAGTTTCGAGATAAGGCTATAGAAAGAATTAGAAACATGAATGTCGAGAAATTTTCAAACGAGCCTAGTTTTGGCGAGACGATTTTTCGACAAACTTTGCGGCCAAAGCAGTCTACAGAATTGGAGAGCAATGCGGCATATTATAACCAGATACGCGTTGCATTTGAAGATAAATGGCAGAAAGAGATGGAGGGGCGCGAAGAAAAACTTGCCAAACAGCGCCAGTTTTTTAGCAAGGTGAATCAAGGCTTGGTGGGTGGGACAGAGCTGAAAGAATATCTCAATGAATTTTCAATTGATGCAACGACTGCGCCAAGTATTGGCAGCAAAAATATTCTTGATATTGCGGTTGAAAGTGGCAATTTTGAAGAGGTGAAGCTGTTTGTTTCTGGTATTGTGAGGGGCGAGGGCGATGATAAAGAAATATTGCGACTTGATATTGGTGACAGGGCTCGCGGATTGCTTGAGGATGCTTTAAGATATGATCCAGAAAGCGAAGGTCATTTGAAGATTCAGGAGTTTTTTTTGCAGGTGGAAAAAAGTGGGCCGCCAGAGCCAAGCCCAAGTCAGCCTTTGGAAGCTGAGCGGCTGAAGGGACAGGAGTTCGTCATGGAGATGGACGGATAATTTTGACTGATGCCGCATTTTGCTTCAGTCTAAAATTTGGTTATTTTTCAAGATCGCGAAAACCCCTTCTTTTATTTTGACAAAGTCAAATTTTTGCAGTAAGTTGATGGCTCAACAATATCAAAAATAATTTTATGTATCGCTTATACCATCATCTGCTTTGTCCATTTTCGCGCAAGGTTCGGATTCATATGGCTGCAAAGGAAGTTGATTTCGAATTGATTGCTGAAAATTTTTGGGAAAGACGAAAAGAATTTGTGTCGATGAATGCTGCAGGAACTGTGCCGGTGTTGTTTGACAACTCTACAGCCACGGTTGTTTGTGGCAGCTCAGTGATTGTTGAATATATCGAAGAAAAACATGTTGAAAGCAAAAATATGTTTGGTGAGTCGCTTGCCAAGCGCGCTGAAGCAAGGCGCATTCAGCAATGGTTTGATGAAAAATTTTATCACGAAGTTTCAAAATATATTTTGAGCGAACGTTATTTTAACCGCTATTTGCCTGGTGTGAAGGCGCCCAATTCAGAAATTTTGCGCGTGGCGCGACACAATTTGAACATCCATTTAAGCTATATTCAATATCTGCTTGAAAGCAGGAAATATCTCGCTTGCGAGCATATCACTGTTGCCGATTTTGCGGCTGCTGCACAAATTTCGGTGCTTGATTATTTTGGCGACATCAATTGGCAGCACCACGAAAGCGTGCGCGATTGGTATAGCTTGATAAAATCGCACAAAGTTTTTCACGAGATTCTCAAAGACCGACTCCCTAATATCAACCCTCCAGAGTGGTATTCCAAATTAGATTTTTAACATGATTTTACTTAACGAAGACAAAGCGCGAATTTTTCTAGCGCAAAATAAAATTGCAAATTGCGAGATAAAAAAAGTTGCGGGCGATGCTTCTTTTCGTTCTTATTATCGTATTTTTTTTGAAGGAAAAACTTTTATTTTAATGTTTGCGCCACCAAGCCACGAGGACATCCATCCCTTTATCAAAATTGACAAATTTTTGGTTGAAAATAACTTTTCGGCGCCAAAAATTTTTGCAGTTGATGAGAAAGAAGGGTTTATTTTGCTTGAAGATTTTGGTGATGAAAGTTATACGAAGGCTTTGGCGAAGGCTTTGGCGAAGTCGTTAGAAAAACCATCAACAGAATCGTCGACAGAATCATCAACAAAATCGTTAGCAAAAAACAACGCGCAAGAATTGCAGCTTTATAAAAACGCTTGCGATGCATTGCTAGAGCTGCACCAAATAAGCGCTCCCAGCGATGTCGAAATTTATAATAACGCAGTTTTATTTCGCGAAGTTTTGTTGTTTGTTGATTGGTATTTGCCGCATGTAAAAAAAATCGAATTAAATTTGGCACAAAAATCGTGCTTTAAACATTTGTTTTTTGAACTTTTTGATTTGCTAAATCGCGAAAAACAAGTTTTGGTTTTGCGTGATTATCATGCTGACAATTTGATGATTTTGAGTGATCGAAAAAATTACAAATCGGTGGGAATGCTTGATTTTCAAGACGCGCTGATTGGATCAAGAGCTTATGATTTGGTTTCGCTGCTTGAAGATGCGCGCCGCGATGTTGATGAAAAAACTGCTGCAGAAATTTTAAAATATTATATTGATCATGGTGATGTTGATGCAAAAACTTTTCAACTTGATTATGAAATTTTGTCTTTGCAAAGAAATATAAAGATTATGGGAATCTTCGCGCGCCTTGCTGTGCGCGACTCGAAGCCGCATTATTTAAATCTCTTGCCAAGAGTTGAGAAATATGTTTTAATGAGACTTGAATCTCAAAATGAAGTTTTTGCACAAATTGCGCAATTTTTAAAAAAATTTATTTAGTTTATGTCGGAAGTTGAAAATAAAAATAATCCTGTGCAACAAAGTGCAGAAAATCCTGCGAACAAAACTCGCGAAGAGCTTGAGGGTCTTGATGCTAGAAACGAGGCAAAAAGCAACATGAACGAAGTTATCGAGCGTGAAAAATATGAGCAATATCGCCTGATTCGCTTTCAAAAAGTTTCGGAAGATGTTTTTGATGTGATACTTGATGTGCCTGATGAAAAACTTTTTGCTGGGCAAATTCCTGAAGAGGCCAATGAAGAAATCACGGAATATTTGGCGGCTCTCAATTCTATTTTTCCAAAGTCGAAGGCGCAAGATGGCGTGTCTGTAGTGTCGCTGAGCGCTTATACAATGCGCAAACTTTATCCAAAAATTGCGAAGTTGATTGAGGCGAGGCTGGGTGGCGAAACATATCTGGATTTTGTTTGTGATATTGCAAATGAAGAGGCGAAGAGTCGCTTGATTCCTAAGGTTGTGGTGCGCATCAATGGGGTGACGCATATGATTTCGCAGGGCAAGGAGAAAGGTGGTGGTGGGCGCGAGATGTAGGTGTGGGTCCCTGCCTTTTAAACGCAAATCTTAAAATATAATAATCACTATTTATTTGGCGGCCGTGTGGCCGCTTTTTTTGTTGGGTGGGTTTTTTAATTATGCCTGCCCTAAAGCCTTAAAACCCCAAAATCCGCGCAATAAAAAAGCCGAGAAGATTATCACCCCCTCGGCCCTTTTTTTACTTTTTAGATTTTACTACTACTTTTTTTTCGCAGTAGTTTTTTTCTTAGCAACAGTTTTTTTAACTACTTTTTTAACTACTTTTTTAACTGTTTTTTTTGCAGCTGGCTTTTTAGCTACTGCTTTTTTAACTACTTTTTTAGCAGTTGATTTTTTTGCTACCATATAATTTTAAAAATTAATTTTTAATTTTATTTCCAATAAGCAAAACAATTTCAAATAAAAAAATCATTGGAATTGCTAAACTTACCTGACTCAAGACATCAGGTGGAGTAAGGATCGCGGCCACTATAAAAATGATTACAATCCAATACTTTCTCTGTTTTCTCAAATCATTAGTAGATAGAAAACCAAATCTAATTAAAAAAAGCAAGAGAATTGGTAACTGAAATGCAATTCCAAATGCAAAAATTAATTCAATAACCAAATTTAAATATTCAGAAATTTTTGTTTCAAGCTGAATTGGAATTTGTGCATTGCCCATGAGCCCTTTCATTTCAAAGCTCAAGAAGAATTTGAAAGTTGTTGGCAGAAGAAAAAAATATGCTAATGCAGCGCCGCACAAAAATAAAAATGGTGCAAAAAATAATGCAGATAAGATGATTTTTTTTTCTTTTTTGTACAAAGCGGGCGCTAAAAAAAAATAAAATTGCGTCGCAAAAACAGGAAAAGAGAAAAATAATGCAGCATAAAATGCAACTTTTGTAAAGGTGATGAAGCCTTCTGCGGGGCTGGTGTAGATCAGTCTTCTGCTTTCTGAATTTTCAAAAGATTGCGCAAGTGGTTGCAACAAAAATTGATATAGTTCAGAAGAAAAAAAATAACAGATGCAAAATGCTACAATAAAAAAAATCACGCAAAAGATTACGCGATTTTTTAGTTCGATCAAATGTTGTTGAAGTGAAAGTTTATCCATTTTTATTTTTCAAAAATTTTTCTGCGGCTTCAATTTGTTTTTTGATCTGAAGCTGCGAAGTGCCGCCAAAGCTGGTGCGAGAGGCAACTGAATTTTCTACACTCAGCACTTCAAAAATTTTTGCTGAGATTTTTTTCTCAACTTTTTGCATGTCAGAAATTTTTAGTTGATGTAATTCTAAATTTTTTTCTTCAGCAATTTTTACAATTGTTCCGGTGATGTGATGCGCATCGCGAAATGGAATTTGTAAATTTTTTACTAACCAATCAGCCAAATCTGTTGCAGTTGAATATCCGCTGCGCGACATTTGCAACATTTTTTCTTTGTTGAACGTCATGTCTAAAACCATGCCAGACATGGCTTGCAACGCCAGCTTAATATTTTTTGTTGCATCAAAAACAACTTCTTTATCTTCTTGCATATCTTTTGAATAAGTTAGTGGCAAACCTTTCACAACTGTTAGCAAAGAAAATAATGCGCCAAAAATTCTGCCAGATTTTGCGCGAATCAATTCTGCTGCATCAGGATTCTTTTTCTGTGGCATGATCGAGCTGCCAGAAGTGAAGGCGTCAGAGAGTTTGATAAAATCGAAACCTTTACTCATCCACACCACAATTTCTTCTCCAAAACGTGAAAGATGAAGTGCAATCAATGATGTGCAAGATAAAAATTCTATTGCGAAGTCGCGATCAGACACGCTGTCCATCGAGTTGGCTGTTGGGCGCGCAAAATCTAAACTTTTTGCCGTGGCAAAGCGATCAATTGGAAATGAAGTTCCAGCCATGGCGCAAGCACCAAGCGGACATTCGTTCATACGCTCGCGCAAATCATCAAGACGAGAAATATCGCGCTTGAACATTTCAAAATATGCAAGCAGATGATGCGCCAAAGACACTGGTTGCGCCACTTGCAAGTGAGTGAACCCGGGCATGATAACATTTATATTTGCTTTCGCTTTGGCAACGAAATTTTTTTCTAAATCAAGAAGAAGATTTTTTATTTCGTCAATTTCGTCACGAATAAAAAGACGAAAATCTGTTGCAACTTGATCGTTGCGCGAGCGCGCGGTGTGCAGCTTTCCAGCAACAGAGCCAATAATTTCTTTTAAGCGTGATTCAACATTCATGTGAATATCTTCAAGCTCTTTTTTGAAAACAAATTCACCGCTCAAAATTTCTTTTTCAATTTTTTTCAAACCATCAATAATTTTTTTTGCTTCATCCTTCGCAATAATTTTTGTGGCCGCCAACATTTGTGCATGAGCAATCGAGCCACGAATATCCTGCTTATAAAGCTGCCAATCAAACGAAATTGATTGATTAATTTCAAGCATCATCGCCGCAGGACTGTTTTTAAATCTTCCGCCCCACATTTTATTTGCAGAATTTTTTGTCATAATTTAAGAAATAAGGTTGAATTGAATGATTGGTATAATATATCGTAACTTTATAAATTATAAGGAATTCTTATATTTATAGATTTACGTAAAAAGGCATGGGGATGATACTTTGCCCCTCGGACAGAAGCGTGGCTAACTCGGTTCAAAGCGCCATCCCCATGCCTTTTTACGCAAATCTATAAATATAACAATCATTATTGATTATAATTAAAACTTCCAAATTTCTCAAATGCAAAATCGACATTTTGACCGCAATTCTCTAAGTCCAATCACGCGTTGGTGGATTGATATTGATAAGGTGAACGTAATTATTGTGTGTATCATCATTGTTTTTGGCCTGATGATGACTGCCACCTCTAGCGCGGCAATTGCCAAGCGCATCGATGTTGAGAAATTTTTCTTCCTCAAAAAACAGCTTGTTTTTGCTGTGATTGGCCTGTTTTTGCTGGTTGCAATCTCGTTTCTCGATCAAGAATATATCAAGTTTTTCGCGATGGTTGGGCTTGGAGCGACAATTTTGCTGTTGATTGCAGTTTTGTTGTTTGGCCTTGAAGCCAAGGGCGCCAAGCGTTGGATTCATGTTGTTGGTTTCACAATGCAGCCCTCCGAATTTGCTAAAACTTTTTTTATAATTTTCAACGCTCACATTTTGCAAAAATATCACGCCGAAAAATGGACGCTCAAATATGGCATTTCAGCCGCGCTATATCTGCTTATAGTGGCATTGTTGATTTTGCAGCCCGATTTTGGTATGACAATCACCCTTACAGCCATGTGGATCGCGCAGCTTTTCGTTTATGGATTGCCGTTGGTAATTATTTTTGCAATTGGCTTTATGGGTATAATTGGCGCGGGTTTGGCCTATGTTGTTTTGCCGCACGTGGCCGATCGTATCAACAAATTTTTGGACGGCGACAGCAAAAACTATCAAGTTGAAAGGTCGCTCGACGCCTTTGTTAACGGCTCTTTCTTTGGCACCGGCCCCGGAAATGGCGTTGTAAAAAAATTTATCCCCGATGCCCACACCGACTTTATTTTTGCCGTGATCGGCGAGGAATATGGCGCCTTCACCTGTGCCATGGTCATTATTTTGTTTGGCTATTTGATCACGCGAATCGTAAAACGGGCGCTTGACGAAGAAAATATGTTCGTCTATCTCTCGCTTTTTGGCCTGATGATGCAATTTACAATTCAGGTGATTGTGAATGTTGGTGTGAATTTGAAATTGTTGCCTGCAAAGGGCATGACGTTGCCGTTTATAAGTTATGGAGGGTCATCAATGATTGCGATGTCAATATGCTTTGGCTTGATTCTGGCCTTCACCAAACGCAAATATCACCGCGATATTGATTATGGGAATTTTAAATTGATGCAATGAGGATTGGTAAGAATTACCCTTTATCATAAGATTTATTGCAAGCGATATAGCCCTTAGACGCGACTGAGTCACGGTTGGAGCGTCTAAGGGTTATATCGCTTGCAATAAATCTTATGATAAAGGGTAATTTTCTTATTTTGAACTCGCTTCAATAAAAAACCGCACAATTTTTGCGCCGTTTTTGTTGACAAATTCAATTTCCAACTTTTCGTGATCGCGTTTAAATTTCAAACTAGAAGTTGATTTTTTAGATGAAGAAACAGCGTTCCAGCCAAGCTGTGGCAAGGTTACAACATAAAAATCTTTCACTTCTTTTAAATCATTTTTGCTTTTATAAGAAATTGAAACAATGTTTCCGCCAACCAAATCAAAATCGATTCCGTCATCAGAAATTTTGCTTAAACCTGCGGCCAAAGGCAAGTCTTTGCTGCCTTCGACAAAATTGTTTTCATTTTTGTTGTCAACAACTGCCTTTGTTGCGATGCCGCCAGTGCCAGTTTCGTAGTCGCGCGGAGTGTTGGAAAACCCATAATTTTCGTTAGAGTTTATTGTGTTCTTCGTGTTGAACAGGTGGCACGAAACCAGCATTGAAGCGACCAAAACGAATAACGAAATTCTAAATTTGACAGGATTTTTCATAAAATTATTTTTGACAATTTTTGCAATAAAAGGTTGAGCGCCCATTTTGTACTATCTTTGTGATGATTTCGTTACAATGCAAACATTTTTTATTATTTTTTCCATAAACCTTAAAAGTGTCCTGAAAACTGCCGCTGCTGCCATTGGCGTCAACATAGTCATTGATTGATGAGCCGCCATGGACAATCGCTTTTTTCAAGATATTTTTTATTGCCAAAGTTAGTTTTTTTATTTCTGAATCTGTCAGCGATGATGCGCTGCGAAGTGGCGAAATTGCTGACTCAAACAGCGATTCGTTAATATAAATATTGCCAACACCAACCACAATTTTATTATCCATCATCGCGGTTTTAATATTCATTTTTTTGCCACGCAGTTTTTTCTTAAGATTTGCGGCATTAAAATCATTGTTAAGCGGCTCAACTCCAAGCTTGACAAGCATTTTATGTTGCGCTAATTTATCTGCCGAAATTAAATCAATAAAACCAAAGCGGCGCGGATCATTATAAATCAAGCTTGAACCATCTTCAAATTTGCAAATAAAATGATCGTGTTTTTGAGTGTGATAATTTTTTGTTTTTGCAGCATCAACAAAAACAATTTTTCCACTCATGCCAAGGTGAATTATCAAATTATAATTTTTGTTTAGAGAAAAAACTAAATATCTTGCTTGGCGTTCAACGCTTTCAATTTCAAGGTTTTTCAGGTTGTTGAGATCAATCTCAGAGTTAAATCGTAATTTTTTATCGGAGCAAAAAACCTTCGTGATTTTTTTGTTAACAACATGTTTTTGTAAACCAATTTTAATCGATTCAACTTCTGGTAATTCGGGCATTTTATGAAAAAAATTTATTTTTATTCTTTGTTATTTTCTTTGTTTAGCAGTCAAGTTTATGCGGCGCAAGATCTAAATCAAGATACTAGCGCAAAACAAGAAAAAGCTGCGACAAAAATTGAGGACGAGGATTCGATTGATTTTAATGGTATTGCAGATGAGGAAAGTGAAAAGCCATCGCAAAAACCAGCGGAACAAAAGACATTGCAAAAGCCAGCTGAACAAGGGCCGGCCGATAAAAATTTATCGCAAAAAAGCAATCTGCAAAAATTTAGCGACAAAAAAAACAAAGCTGGCGCCGTCACTCTTGGCTTGCGTCTTGGCTTCACAAAAGACAAATTTGTTTTTGACACTCCAGCAGCGCACTCAATATTAAGCTGGCGCGATATGCAAGGCGGCTTTTTTGGCCTCGACCTTGGCGTGAAAGCAACCAAAAATATCGATCTCGCTTTTGAATTTACGCGCTCAAAAACAAAGGGCGAAGGCACTGATGATGATATACAAAATGATGGTGGAGCATACAGTAAACAAAAAGCTAGAGGCAATGTCAAAGATTATAGTTTGGTTGCAAATTTTGATGTTTACAAAACTCAATCTTTTAAATTTTCGCCAAGAATTGGTTATTTTTATAAAGTTGCTGATTTAAATATGTATAACGGTACCACTGATTATGACGGCGTTGCGGGCACTGTGGATAAAGCTCTCAACCAACATACAACTTCAAAATTTTATGGTCCAAAAGTTGGTTTTAAATTTGAAAAAAGTTTTAGCGCCAATAGTCGTGATGTTTTGATTTTTGACTATTATCCTCTTGTGCAATATTCGGGCAGACAATTTTGGCCACAACGCGAAGAAGAAGCCAAGCATTGGAGGCTTAAAAGCATAAATGGCAGCGGTTCTTTTGCAAGAAATCGCGGTTTAATGACAAGAATAGAGCATATAATTGGCGTGAATCAAGCGCTTGCAACAAAATTATATGCATCTTATGAATATATTTCAGTGACAAAACTTGCTGAAATTGAAAGTGATGGTCAAATTTTCAGCTCTAGAAGAGGCAACGCCGAAGTGAACGGCTATGCAAAATGGCATTCTTTTTCTGCCGGAATTGGTTTTGAATTTTAAAAAAATATGACAGAAAAATTAACTTTGCCAGATCAGGCCACCGACAACCGCGTTTTGATGCACAGCTGCTGCGCTCCTTGCGCTGGCGACATTATGGAAAAAATGCAGCAAGATGGAATTGATCTGACGATTTTTTTCTATAATCCAAATATTCATCCAAAAAAAGAATATGAAATTCGCAAAAATGAAAATAAACGTTTTGCCGAAAAATTAAATATTCCATTTATCGACGCCGATTATGACGTGCAAGATTGGTTCAAGCGTGCCAAGGGTTTAGAATTTGCGCCAGAGCGCGGCGAGCGTTGCACCAAATGTTTCGACATGCGCTTTGAACGCACGGCGCTTCACGCTTATGAAAGCGGCTTCAAAATCATCACCTCGTCACTTGGAATTTCGCGCTGGAAAGACATGAACCAAATCAACGATTGCGGCGTGCGCGCTGCTGCAAATTATGACGGCATAACTTATTGGACATATAACTGGCGCAAAAATGGTGGCGCAGAAAACATGTATAAAATTGCCAAACGCGAAGAATTTTACAAACAAGAATATTGCGGTTGCATTTTTTCTTTGCGCGACACCAACGCTTGGCGCGTAAGCCGCGGCCGCGAAGAAATCAAAATTGGCGAAGAGTTTTATCAAGAAAGTGGAGTGGATCGCAAGCTTGTGGAATAGCTTGCTGCGCTATCTTCTGATGAAAGTGCCGCCATCATCGATGCCACCATCGAAGGAGTTGGTTTTTGATTTTTCTAAAGATGCCTTTGATTTTATAATCATTGTCGAGTTGGGAGATTCCTCATCAAATTCACCAAGCGTCATATATCCAGCATCGTCACCATTTTCATTGCTGCCGGGTTCATTTGGGGCAGATTTGTTGCCAGAAAAAGCTTTGGCAATTTTTTGCGACGCCTCTTCTTTTTCTCTAATTTTTTGCGCAATTTTTTCGCCAATTGTTGCATCATAGGCAATTATATTGTCAAAAATTTCTTTATCTTGCTCATCATCTTCTAACATCGATCGAAAATAATCGCTTGCACCAATTTCAACTATGGCGTCGTTGGCTTCTTCGACTTGTTTAGGAAAATTTTCGCGAACAAAATCAGTCAACAAATCAGCCAGCTGCAAATCATAAAGCAATGCTGATTTATAAAAAGCGAAGCCATCTTTTGCAACTATGTTTAGCGCGAATTGTTTAGCCTCATCTGATGATTGCAAGGATTCGCTTAGCGAATTTAATTCTTCTGGCGACAAAATTGCGCTATAAATTTTTTCAGAATTCAGCGTGTCGAAAATTATTTGTTCGGCATTTTCAGCAAAGCCTTCATCCTCAAGGGTTGACGGGTAATTTTGGAGTTCTTCCTCGATAACTTGTTCGGAAGCTTTTTTGATTTTGAGAGGGGTTTGGGTTTTTGCGCTTAAAGACTCGAAGAGCTTGATGCGGTCTTTGACTGATGGTGCTGATGGTGATTTGGCGAAAGTATCATTGATTTTGCTCATATAAATTTCAAATAGAGCTTAAATTTGGAGCGGGCGAAGGGATTCGAACCCTCGACATCCACCTTGGCAAGGTGGCACTCTACCACTGAGCTACGCCCGCTTAAAAAAAGAAGAGAGGGTGAATTATAAAAACAAAGAAATAATTTGCAAGTAATCTATTATAAAATTAATATGTAATGCGCCGATATGGCCTGAAGCTAGTATTTTGTAGCCCTTTCAACAGTTTAAAAATTTTATGAAAAAAATTATCATTGCGTTTTCACTTTTGTTTTTGGCAACTTCTTGCGTTGAAACCGTGGTTGTTGGATCACTTGCGGGCGTTGTGGTTGTGTCTCGCGAGAAGAGTTTTAGAGACACGGGAGGCGATATAGTGATTGCAGCAAAAATTGACAAAGAGCTTCTGGTTGGCGGCCTGAAGGGCGTTTCAAACTCGGTGGGCGTGATGGTGGATGAGGGCAGGGTGCTTTTGACTGGCGTTATTCGCGATGCACAAAAAGGCCAGCTGGCAATTGATATTGCATGGAAAGTTGATGGCGTGAAAGAGGTGATTGATGAGCTTGAAGTCAACAAAGAAGGCGTCAAAGCGCGTGATTTTAGTGCAACTTTTTCTGATTCATACATCACTTCCGCTATAAAAACAAAATTATTTTTTCGTCCAAGTTTGGCGCCGGCAAATTATAAAATCACAACTTTTAACCAGACGGTTTTTGTTCTTGGGGTATATCGCGAAGACTCTGATATCAAGGGAGTGCTGAATTTGATCTCCAAAACTTATGGTGTAAAAAAAGTGATTAATTATGCAATTTCAACCAATGACATCCGCAGAAAATCAACACAATAATGTCATCACTTTTGGTTGTCGTCTCAATGCTTATGAAAGTGAGGCGATCAAGAGGGCTGTAGGTGAGTCAGGGCAAAATAATCTCATAGTTTTTAATTCTTGCGCGGTGACTTCGCAAGCAGAAAGGCAGTTGCGTCAAGCTGTGCGTAAGGCGCGGCGCGAAAACCCTTTGGCAAAAATTGTGGTCACGGGTTGTGCGGCGCAGATTGATCCGCAAAAATATGCCAAGATGGCCGAGGTGGATTTGGTGCTTGGCAATCAAGAGAAATCGAAGGCGCAGAGCTATTTGGGGTTAGATGGTGCTGCAATTGCTGGTGTTGGCATAAATGCGAACATGGCCGCAACCGCACAGGCTGGACATGCGGCAACACACAAAGATTTATCCACAAAAGAAAACACAACTCATCAAGATGGAATTTTTCTCAAAGAAAAACAAAAAAACCAATTGACACTCACCATCGACGAAACCGCTAAAATCAAGGTTAACGACATCATGTCGGTGCGCGAAACTTCGCCGCAACTGGTGTCATATTTTGAAAATAAAACGCGCGCATTTCTTGAAATTCAAAATGGTTGCAACCATCGCTGCACGTTTTGTATAATCCCGTTTGGCCGCGGCAATTCTAGGTCGGTGGCCTTTGGCGAAATTGCCGCGCAGGTGAAAAAAATGGTCGAACTTGGTCACAAAGAAATTGTTTTTACAGGTGTTGATATTTCGGAATATGGTCAAGATTTGGCTGCGCCAATCACGCTTTCGCAGATGATTAAGCGCCTGCTGAAGCTTGTGCCCGAGCTGCCGCGCTTGCGTTTGTCTTCAATTGATGTTGCTGAAATTGACGATGGTTTGCTTGAGTTGATCGCAAACGAAAAACGCTTTATGCCATATTTGCATTTGAGTGTGCAATCGGGCGACGATATGATTTTGAAGCGCATGAAGCGCCGCCACAATCGCGCCCAAATTTTAGAATTTTGCACCAAAGCGCGCAAATTAAGGCCCGACATCACTTTTGGCTCCGACATCATCGCAGGCTTTCCAACCGAAACCGACGAAATGTTTGAAAATTCACTCAGCTTGATTCAAGAAGCTGGCATAATTTTCAACCATATTTTTCCTTATTCAAAACGCGCCGGAACCCCTGCAGCATTGATGCCGCAAGTGAATGGCGCGGTGATAAAAAAACGTGCAAAATTGCTGCGCGAAGCGGGTGAAAAAGAATTGCAAAAATATTTGCAAACGCAAATTGGGCTGGTGTTGCAAGTGATTGTCGAAAAAGACAACATTGCCAAATCGCAGAATTTTTTGGATGTTGAGATTGAGGGAGAAAAATTAAAATCAGGCGAGGTGTTGGAAGTTGAGGTTGTTGGCTTGGGCGAGGGCGGGTTGATTGGAAAACGCGCGCAGGTGTAGTATTTCTTTGTAACGCAACAATTTAATCTTCTCTTTCTCCTCCTCCTTCTCGCCCTGATCCTTGCGCAAGCGGACTGACAGATCTGGTTGTCGCTGAATTTGACGGTGGGGTTTGTCTGGGCTGATTTGCTTGAGACTCAACAAAGGCATAAGAAGGAGGCTGATCTCTTCCTGATGTTGGTTGATAAGGAGGGGGAAGATCAGATGTTGTTGTCCGGCTTGTCATTTGCTCTAATCTTGCTTGCTCTGCTATCATTTGATCTCGTTCTATTCTTGGCAATCTTCTTATTCTTTGAATATAGCCAGGAGGATTGTGAGCGCTTGCTTCTTCTTGTTGTTGTATTGCTTCCCGCCTTTTATTTCCGTGATAATTAGCAATTGTTTGGTTAATATTTAGCAATTGTTTGGTTAATATTTTTTAATACTGATAAATATGACTCAGAATTCTTGTCGATTGCTGTTTCAGTCGTCGCAGGCGAATCTAAATTTACTTGATATATTTGCACTTCTCCATTTTGAATAGTGGCTGAATAATTATTTTTTCCTGAATTAAATATTAGTCTTGATGTAATTTGATTTCGAGGACCATAAGATAACAAATAAAATGCCCCTTTGTTTCTGTAATCAGTGCGATCATTCACGCGAGGAAGATCTGTAGGTTTTGCGGTTATAAAATCTCTAATTGCACCTTCAAATGTATTTTTTGCATTATCGCTTGCAATCTTAGAGTTTGAGGGTGTTACGGCTATAGGAGTTATTGGTTGTTCAGCTATAGAATCTTTCAAAGATTCTAGAATATCTTTTGCATCAGAAATTTTTTTATCAAGTTGGCGGCCTAAAAAAACTGGTTTTTGTTTTTGTGATTGCTTAATTTTAATAAGAGCTTTTTTTTCAATTTTTTCTATATCAGATGGAGTAAAAGTTTTTTGAAGTGCATAAAATGTGGCATCAAAATCTTTTATAATTTCCGCGATCTCTTCAGCTTTTTGACTTGATGAATCTCCATAGAATTGTTGTTTTCGTTCAAGATATGAAATGGCATCTTCAATTTTTGAATAAAACTTAGTATCAAGATTTTCTAAAATTAGCGGTTTATCCATATTTTTTAATATAAATCAATAAAATGCAGGATTTGTGAGCGGCGAGGGCGTGGCGGTGGCTAAACTAAGTCAGCCCCATCTCTTCATTGATAAAATCAACCACAAGTCGAAATTCATCGCGAATCTTCTGCAAAATATTGTTTTTGTCCGCCATATTATCTTCAGGATGTCTTTGTGCATATTCTAAAGATTTTGACAAATCAAACGCACCAATAGAAGCCGAAGCGCCTTTAAACGCATGAGCCGCCATATACCAAGCATTGTTGTCGCTTTTGGCAATTGCTTCTTCCATTTTCACCAAATTGCGCTGCGCATTTTCAGTGAAGATTGCAAATAATTCTTTTTCAAATTCGCGATCATCTTCAATAACGCTTCTTAGAAACTCAATGTCTATCGCTCTTTTTTTATCGCTCATAAAATTATTTATTGTTTATAATTAATGCTGCAATCGCAGAATCAAGCCTTGCGCCTGAAGCTTTGAAAGTTTTAAAATTAACCGTCAATTCAAAATCTCGACGACCTAAATCTACAAAAATCATACCGCCATTGTTAACAAAGCTGTCGAAGTTTGCAATTGTAACTGTCTTAGATTGGTTGAATGCGCCAATAAAAGACTTGACCAATTTTTCTTTGCTTTTGGCAATATATACAACGCGGCAACCGTTGGCAGACTTGGATATAGAGGCATCTTCAGGGATAATTTTCGACTTTTCTTTTGTAGAAAGATAAGTTGAAATATCGTCCGAACCAAATATGCAAATCGAAGGCTCTTTGTTTGCGGTTTGCGTGCTGATATAAAGCGCTTCAATGAAATCGGCAAAGGCTTTTGCGGTTTCATCAAAGGCAAAAACTTTTTGAGGTGCTGCCATAAGCGCAATCATCAAAAAGATTCGCAAAAACACGATGTATATTTTTTTATTTAGCTTTTTCACTTTTTTAAAAGGTTTGTTTGGTGTGGTAAACTAAAATTGTAATACGGCTTTTATGTAATAGGTTCTTGCTATATCAGCATTGTTTGTGCTGCTAAACAAGCCATTTCTAAATTCTTGATGGCGCTTTTGAAAAATATTTTGAATGCCAAAGCTCACATCAAGATTTCGATTTATAAAATATCCAAGGCGTGTATCAACTCTGGTGTAGGGCTTGATGCCCGATCCATAATTGATGTTGCCAGTGTTGTTGTTGATGCTGATGTTGTTGCCGGCGGTGTTGAGAGCGCTGGTGTAAAACAACATATTGTCAAATTCTAATTTTGGCGTTAGGTTCAGCAAAGATCTGATTCTAAATTGGTTGCGAGGCGAATATCCTGTAGATCTTTCAAGTGGATCGGAGTTCAAAACCGCTTGTTTGTTGTCATCTGACGCGGCGTTGACGCCAAGATCCATGCGCAACATGTCATAGCTTGCCTCAAGGCGCCATGTGTCAAGCACTTGCCACTTGGTGTTGATTTCAAAACCATAAGTGTTGCCGTGACCATTGTTGTTGGCAGTTGGCGTGCCAGTGGGTGCAACACCGGGAATCACCGATGATCCAGATCCGTCAAAAGTTCTTAAATTTGAATATTTGTTATAAAATGTCGCAATGTCGATCATTGTTTTTTCTGTGGGCTTGATGCGATAGCCAGCTTCATAAGCAACAACATCTTCTGAAGAATAAGAAGTGCTGCCACGCTGCGCCACAATTGATCTGTTGGCGTTTAGCTGCAAAGAGCGTTCGCCATAAGTTGGCGTGCGCACTGCGCGTGAAACCGATGCCCACAAAGTTTGATTGCGCGCTGGATAGAAGGTTAGGCGGGCGCTTGGCTGATATTCAAAGCCAGTGAGGCTGTTGACCATGAACTTGGATCCGAGAGTGAAATATAATTTGTCAGGGATTATGCCGAATTTATCTTGCAAGAATGCGCTATAAACCGTTGTGTTTCTTGAGCTTGGAAGGTATAAGAACGGATAGTAAGCGCTGGCAGTTCCTTGGTTGACTTGCTCTTCTTTGACGCTGTTTCCGGTGTTTTTGTATCCCAGTCCCCAGCTTAGC
>CAYPUN010000012.1:0-22253 GCA_964413985.1 uncultured Rickettsia sp.
GCAAATGGAGTTCATTTTGGCGATGCGATATTTGGTTAGGGCATAAGCATAGGCCACCACCGAAATGCAAACTGGGTTCGACATCACAAACTCAACATCTTTGCCGCCTGTAAATGGATTGTAATCTAAGCCATCTGGCTCGCCTTCGTCGTTGCAAGAACGTATGCGCCCAATGCCACCATCTTTTCCCGCTTCAACATTTTGCGGCAAAATGAAGCAAGCGAAAAAAATTGCCAGAAAAAATATTTGTAAAACTTGTGAACAAATTTTTGTTTTTTTCACTTAGCGGTTCGTTCTAAAAATATTGGAATCCAAACTTCTGGATCGTCGCCAACCTCGTCAATCACTTTGTCGAGCATTAATATTGTGTCAATTCGGCCTGACAAAATGCGGATCACTTCATCCATTCCGCCAAGGTCAATTCTTGCAATCACGCCGTCATTATCTTGTTTGACGAGGAAAAATCGCGTTGATGGATCGGTGGTTTTGACCAAAGTAAATTCTCGTTCTGTCAGCATAAACACTTCGCGATAAAGCGGCGTTGCTTTCAAGTTTGGCAAGAAAATTTGCGTTGAAGTTTGTTGCACCAAAGTGTCGGAAATGCTTGATTTTGCTGCGTCTTCAACCGATTGCGTGGCAAAAACCACAAAGGTGTTGAGTTTTCTTAATACTTTGAGCCAGTCTTTGATTTTTGGTGCGAAAACGGCGTTGCCAATAAGTGCCCAAGCCTCGTCAAGCACGATCATTGTAGGGCTGCCGTCAAGTGAGCTTTGAATGCGATGGAACAAATAAAGCAACACTGGCGCAATGCTGTTTTTGTCTTTCAAAATTTCAGCCATCTCAATGCCAAAGCTGCGCGCCGAGGTGAAGTCGATCAAGTCGGCCTCATTGTCAAACAATTTTGCGTGCGAACCATCAGAATGCCACATAGAAAGCCGTCCGGCCAATGTTCCGGGGCCGCTTAAACCCATGAACGGTGCGATGTTGCGCAATCTTCTTTGGTTTTGCGGCAGTTTATAATTGCCGTTCACCGCCTCGTTGATGCGCTCCATATCTTGCGGTGTGACGATTTCGCCATTAATTGAAACTAGAGTTTTTATAAACTCAACCAAGAAAGCTTTGTTTTCGCTGGTTTGTTCAAGCTGAAATGGATTGAAGCCAGAATTCTTCGCCGCATCAGGAACCATATAGCGTCCGCGAATTGCGCGTAAGAAAATTTCGGCACCGCGATCTTTGTCAAAAAAGAACAAACGGCACTTAAATTTTTGGGCCTGCGCGCAAAGAAAGTTGAGCAATACAGTTTTACCAGAGCCTGTCGGACCAATAATCATAGTGTGTCCAACATCGCGCACATGGAAGCTGAAAAAATATGGCGTGCCCGAAATGGTGTTGAAAACGGTGACGGCATCGCCCCAATGGTTGCGCTTTCTCTTGCCTGATGGATAGTTGTGAAACGAAGCAAAAGCGGCAACGTTGAAAGTGTTGACAATAGAGCGCCGCGCCATATATAGCGAGTTTCCAGGAAGTTGCGCCCAATAAGCTGGCTCTAAATTTAATTTTTCGCGAACGCCCGTGATGCCCGAATTTGAAAGCTCCACAACCGCCATTGAAAGCGCGCTTTCTAGGGCTTTTGGCGATTCTTCAATGCACAAAACTGTAAAATGATGATTGCCAAAGGCAAACTCGCCGCTCATCGCCGAATCGAGTGCTTGGTCAATTTCTTGAATTTGCGACACCGCCACGTCTTCTGATTGCACCAAGCGCCTTTGTTGCAGCTGCATCGAACTGATTGCGATCATGCGATTAATAAACGAAAATGATTGGCTAATCACCAGCTCAAACGGCATTTGCATGAAGCTGTCAAACACGCCAGCATGGGTTGAGGGGCGATATTCTTTAATTGAAACCAGCCCTGCATGCTTGATAGAGCTGGGGTTGTGAATTTCAACGGATTTGTTGCCAAAATATAAACGACTAATTGGAATGTGATTCGAAATGGGCCCAAGTGGCGGCGATATTGGTTGCGCATAGCCAGCATTGACAAGGCGTGACAAAAATTCAAGCAGCTCAGAATGCACGCCATCGTCAGTTTCAACAATTCCTAAAGTTTCAGCGCCATAGTTGGCAAAGCCGTTTAGAATGCGCCCCGTCATCTCATCAAGCTCGTCATAACATTCGCGCATATAGGCTTCCCAAGCCAGCTTGTCGGTTTTGTGTTGCAATTTTTTCGCCATATTTTCAAGCATGGCAACGCCCGAAGTGTCTTGTCCGCGGATGATTGTGAGATAATGTTCGTTGATAAAACTTTTGTCATCACTGTGCTTTGCAGCCCACTCTTCATTGACTCGCCTTGAAAAAGCATCAGGCATATCGCCATCGGGGAAGCCTTTTTCTTTGCGGCGCACAGTGTGAAAATATAGAGACAAATTGCCTGTCGCCATGCCTTTAAACAAGTTGTTGCGGGCATTTTTTTTGAGATCAACATCAATATCATCAGCAGTTTCAAAGGCAAAACCCTTGATTTTGATAACGCGGATAAATTCTTCTTTGTAGGTTAAAATCGTGTCCGAATTCCAGTGGCAGCGATAAGGAATAAAATGCGCGGCCGAAACTTCATATTTAGTGACTTTCTCTTTCGATGGCTTGATGGCGCTGAGTCTAAGCATGTTTGTTCTTGCGAATAATCAATAAAAATATTAATCCGGGAATTGCCAAAAATGTTGAAAAAATAAAAAAATTATACCAACCAAGTGCCACTGCAAACGTGCCAGCACTTGATGCAAACAAGCTGCGCGACAATGATGCAAAAGATGATAATATTGCATATTGTGTCGCACTAAATGATATATTGCAAAGATTACTTAAGTAAGCAACAAATACTGCGCTGCCAATTCCGCTGCTGAAATTTTCGGCAAAAATTACAAAATATAGCACTTCGCTATTATGGCCAATTTGCGCCAAATATGAAAATGCTAAATTGGATAGCATTTGCGCAAAACCTGCAATCCAGAGGCTTTTATAAACGCCAATTTTTTTTACTAAAATTCCGCCAAAGCCAACGCCAATCAGCGTTGCCACAAGGCCAAAACTTTTTACAATTGCTGCAATTTCGGTTTTGCTAAATTGCAATTCAAGCAAAAATGGCACTGTCAAGCTGCCAGCAAAAACATCGCCTAGTTTAAAGCAAATAATAAAAAGTAAAACAAAATACCATTGCGGTTTTTTTATGAAGTCTGATATTGGTGCGACGACATAATTTTTGCTCCAATTTATAAAATTATAATTTGTTTTTTTCCAGTTTTTTCTTGTTTCGCTGGCCAGCAAACTGTTGATGAGGGCTAGAGCCATAATGCTTGCCATCAACACATAAACAATTTGCCAATTAAAATGATCCGACAAAAGCAACGCAAAAGCGCCAGAAATCAAAAGGCCAATGTGATAGCCATAAGTATAAAAACTGGCGGCAACGCCTTGCAATTCTTGCTCGATCAACTCAATGCGATAGCCGTCAATCACAATATCTTGGCTGGCGGAAGAAAATGACACGCAAAATGCAAATATTGTGATCAGCAGCAAATTGCCGCTTTCGCCAGCAATTCCAAGCATAATAATTGAAAAAATCAAGGCCAGTTGAGTGACAATAATCCACGAGCGCCTTTGTCCCAAGCGCTTTGTGAGATATGGTATAGAAAAAGAATCGATGATTGGCGCGAAGAAAAATTTGAGACTATAAGCCGCAGTGATGATTGAAAAAAATCCGATTGTTTGCAGGTCGAAGCCTTTGTCTGTAAGCATCGCCTTCAATGTTGAAAGCACCAAAGAAAGCGGCAAACCGCTGGCAATGCCAAGAAAAAATATCGTTAGTAATTTTTTATTAAAAAAATGTTTTATTTGTTTCATTTGCCTGTTTAAAATAAGAAATATAGTCTAACTTAATTTACAAATTAACAATATTTATTTCAAATGTCTGATCACAAAAATCCGGATATTTTTTATGGCACTACAATTTTGTCGGTGCGAAAAAATGGCCAAGTGGCAATTGCAGGCGATGGGCAGGTTTCTTTGGGTTCGACAGTTTTAAAATCGAACGCGAAAAAAATTCGTAAAATTGGCGATGGTTCGATTGTTGTTGGTTTTGCTGGCGCCACGGCCGATGCCTTCACCTTGTTTGAGCGCCTTGAAGCCAAATTAGAAAAATATTCAAATCAATTGATGCGCGCCTGCGTTGAGCTTGCAAAAGATTGGCGCACCGACAAATATTTGCGTCGCCTCGAAGCGATGATGATTGTTATCAACAAAGAAACCACCTTGGTTTTAACCGGCAATGGCGATGTTTTGGAGCCCGAAGATGGTGTTGTTGGCATTGGCTCTGGCGGAAATTATGCCATGGCCGCAGCCCGCGCCCTTGTTGATGTTGAGGGCGTTGACATCAAAACCGTTGTTGAAAAATCAATGAAAATTGCCGCCGATTTATGTGTTTACACCAACAATAACATAATCATCGAAATCCTTTAAAATGAAATTTTTACAAAAATCTTTTCTAATTTTGATATTAGTCGCAAGCCAGATAAATCAAGCATCGGCAGGCGTTTTTTTTAATATCAAAGGCAACGATGAAGCAAAAACTAAAATTTTATTTTTTGGTTTTGATATGTCAGATCCAGATTTGCATCAAGATGCTGTTGAGATTTTTGAGCGTGTTAGAAAAAATCTAAAAACCACCGATTTGTTTGAAGTGTTAAAAAGCAGCGGCAAGCTTTATGTGGCGGGCGAAAGGCCAAATGATGCGGCGCCATCTATGGGTAAAAAAAATATTCAATTTGCGCCACAAAATACATCTGCACAAAATTTGGAAGAGTTGTCAATTTCTGTTGAGGCTGTGCCAAATTTTGAGGTTTACAACAAGTCGGGAGTTGGCGCCATCGTGGTTGCGCAATTCAATTATGACCAAGAAAACAATCTCGAAATGCGCGTGCGCATGTGGGACATGCTTGATCAAAGACAGCTTTTTGGAAAATTTTATTCTGTTTCAAAACCAAATTATAAAAAAGTTGCCAATTTGCTTTCAGACGAGATTTTTAAAGCGATCACCGGCGAAACCGTTGGTCATTTTAATTCACAAATAATGTATGTTTCTGAAACTGGCGCAGCAAAAAAACGTATCAAAAAAATTATCACGATGGATTTTGATGGTGAGAACAGGCGCACAGCCACTGATGGCAGAGATTTGGTGCTAACTCCAATTTTCACCAAAAAAGAAAATGAAATTTATTATTTGCGTTATTTTGACAACAAGCCGCAAATTTTTTCTCTCGATTTAAAAACCTCGCGCGCCAAGAGACTTGGCGGTTTTCGGGGCACAACACTTGCGCCGTCAATCCATCCAACTGATCAAAATTTAGTTTTGTTTTCAGCAATTTTTGATGGCAACAGTGACATTTATGAATTAAACATCGCCGAAAATTCAGCGCAACGTTTAACCAAAAGCCCAGCGATAGACACTACTCCCGTCTATTCTCGTGATGGTAAATCAGTTTTGTTTGTTTCTGATCGTGACGGCGGTCAGCAAATTTATATGATGAATGCCAACGGTTCCGATGTGCGCAAAATCAGTGATGGCGCGGGTTCATACGCCAAGCCAGCTTGGTCACCAGATGGAAAAATGATCGCCTTCACTCGCATCAAAGGCGGCCAGTTCTATATCGGCACCATGTCGGCCAATGGCAAAAATGAAAGATTATTAACCACAGGCTATGTTGTTGAAGGCGCAAAATGGGCGCCAAATGGACGCTATTTAATTTATTCAAAAAAGAAATCGGCTTATGGCAAAGATAGCATTCCGCGCTTATCAATAATTGATGTAGCAACCGGTTTTGAGTTTGAATTGCCAACGCCAGCAAATGAAGGGGCTGTTGATCCCGACTGGGCTTTATTATAAATTTGATTATATTGATAAATTGCGAAATTATTTAAAATTCCACATCTGTTTTTTCTTGATATTTTTGTGTGGCGCTTCAGCGTTTGCGCAAGATAAAAACTTGCCTGCAAAAAATTCTATCGCGCAAGAAAAAAAATCAAACAACGCAAAATCTTCTGCAAAAAAAGCTGTCGATATCATTGTCAAAGGCAATGAAAGAATCGATGCCGAGACAATATCCGCCTATATTCCCACCTCTCATTTTCCAACGCAAGAAGAGCTTGATCGCGCACTAAAAAAACTTTATGAATCTGATTTGTTTTTAGAAGCAAAAATTTATAGCGAAGGCAAAAGAGTGATTATCGAAGTAAAAGAAAATCCAATTGTCACTGAAATAAAATTTGCTGGAAACAAAAAAATAGATGATGAGGCCTTGCAGCAAGAGGCTTCGCTAAAAAAGCGTTCAGTGTTTACGAAATTTAAATTGCAGTCAGATTTGAAAAGAATTAGCGAAATTTATTTAAAATCGGGGCGCTTTCTCACAAAAATTGAGCCAAAAATTATTCAAAAAGAGCAAAATCGTGTCGAGGTGATTTTTGATATTATTGAAGGTCCAAAAGCAAAAATTGCCGACATTTCATTCATCGGAAACGCCGCCTTTACTGATTCTGAGCTGCTTGATGAAATCACAACCAAAAAAAGCAAATGGTATAAATTTTTCTCCTCCGGCGATGTTTATGATTCTGATCGCATTGAATTTGACAAAGAAAAATTGCGTCGTTTTTATGGCGCCAGAGGTTATGCTGATTTTTTGGTGCCAACATCAACCTCGCAAATTTTGCCAAGCAAAGACAAATTTTATATCACATTTTTGCTTGAAGAGGGAATCAAATATAACGTCGGCGAAGTCAATATTATCAACCATATCGACAAGTTTGATTCATCAGTTTTGAACAAGGCAATTTTGATTAAACAAGGCAAAGTTTATAACTCGGATTTGATTGACAAAACCATCGAAAAAATGGTCGAAATCATGTCGGAAAAATCTTATGCCTTTGCGCATGTCGAGCCAGTTTTGAAGCGCAACAAAGAGCAAAAAATAATCGACATCGATTTTGTGGTGCAAGAAACACCGCGAGTTTATATCGACAAAATCACTATCATCGGCAATTCGCGCACCAAAGACGAAGTGATCCGCCGCGAGCTGCGCATGCGCGATGGCGACCCTTACAACATCACGCAAATCAACCGTTCCAAGCAGCGTCTACAAAATTTAGGATTTTTTGAGAAGGTTGAATTTCACACAAATCGCATTGGAAACTCTGACAAAATCGATCTTGAAATTGAAGTGAAAGAGAAAAAAACTGGCGAGTTAAATTTTGGTATCGGCTATTCAACTGTTGACAAAGCAACTGCCAACATTGGCTTGAAAGAGCGCAATTTGTATGGCACGGGGCAAGAAGTTGGTGTGAGTGTGCAACGTTCAAAATATAGTTTTTCTGGTGACATAAATTATACCAAACCATATTTTATGGGACGCGCAATTGATGTTGGTGTTGATCTTTTCAAATATAGCTCCGACAAGCGAAACACCTTGGTTTATGACCAATCGTCAGATGGAATTTCGTTCAATTCGGGCTATGCGGTTACAGAATTTTTGACGCATCAAATACATTATTCTTTCAGCACGCAAACCATCAGCAACGTAAGCAGCACAGCCTCTTTCGGCTTGCGCAATTTGGAAGGAAGTTTTGTCAGCTCAACCATTGGCCACACTTTTATTTATGATCGTCGCGACAACAAAATGGATCCGCGCGATGGTTATTATTTTTCTGTCACGCAAGATTATACAGGCGTTGGCGGCGACATCAACAACATCAAACACACCGGTTCTGCGGGTTATTATGTGCCAACTTTCAACAGCGACTATGTCTTGAAATTCTTGGTGCGTGGCGGTGTGATTGATGGCGTGGGGCAGGGCGTGCGCAGCAACTACGCCTTCTTTTTGGGTGGCAACAACTTCCGCGGTTTTGAATATGCGGGTTTAGGTCCGCGCACAATTATCAACGGCACGGCTGTAGGTGGAAACGCGGTTGGTGGTAATATTTATTATGTTGCAACGGCGGAATTCCGCTTCCCTCTAGGCTTGCCAAAAGAGCTTGGAATAAACGGTATTTTATTTTCCGACAACGGTACTTTGAAAAAAGTTGACTCCATCAACAAAGCTGAAACGCAAGTTGCTGATAGTGGTTCGATGCGCTCATCGTATGGTCTGAGCCTTGCATGGTCTTCGCCAATGGGTCCAATTCGCTTCGATTTTTCGCGTGTTGTCAAACGCGAAGTTTATGACCGCACGCAAGCTTTCAGGTTCAGCTTTGGAACGAATTTTTAGGTGTAGCGAGATCCTTTTATCACGGGCGATCCTTTTTGCGGCGTAGTAATTATCCCTTTATCACAGGCGATCTTTAGTGCAAGCGATATAGCCCTTAGCCGCTCCAAGCGTGGCCAGTCGCGTCTAAGGGCTATATCGCTTGCACTAAAGATCGCCTGTGATAAAGGGATAATTACTATTTTATTTTGGGATAATTGCTATAGACCGCTCTCTCCACTATTTACAAATCACCCCAACCGCAAAATCATCATAAAACCCACTAGATTTCGTCAAATCAATATTCTGATTTTTAGCATAAAACATTTGAATATTATTTTTTAGCGCAAAGCTTACAACCGTATCAATGTCAGTGCCAATCTCTGTTGGAGAAAAAAAGCTGGCGCTGTGCACAATTCCAACCACATAACCTTTTTTGTTATATAGCGGCGATCCGCTATTGCCCGCGCGACCCTTTGGCGCAACGAACTCCAGTCCATCTTCTTCTTTGCCAAGCCTTATTATTTTGCCTTTTATTTTATCAAAATCTGCCGGATCTTCGGTATAATTTGGAAAGAAAATTATATCGCCAATTTTTGGTTTTTCGTTGCTAAGCAAAATAAAATTTTTTTCGTTGGCGTTGGTGCGCACAAAGGCCAAATCGCCTTGGCCACGTTTTAAAACCGCGATTAATTTTCCTTGATAAGTGCCGCTTTTTGCTCTCACTTCAATTCCGCGTGAGCAGTGCCCAGCCACGTGGGCGTTGGTTATAACATCGGTTGAGTTGATAAAACTTCCAGTGCCATGCCCGCCATCATATTTCGCGTGGCTAGTAAAATACGGCCTCACAATAAAAGCGCCAAGATTAGTAAAAAGCACGGCGATAATTATTGCAATCAGGCACACCACGCGATTGATTGAACCTTCTTCCCTGTGATATCTTAGGGCAAAAAAAGAGCCGACGATAGCGGCGATCAAAATGAGTGTGTAAATTGAATATTCGGAAATGTAAAATAAAAATAAGTCCATTTTTTAAACCAAATTTATTGCATGCGCATTGCTTTGAAGCGCCTCTCCTTGTGGGTTAGAAGCTGCGACACCAAATTCTGGTTGCTTCGCCAAAACATCGGACAATATTTTCTCTCCAGCCTTTTTCCCCATTTGTGATGAAATATTAACGCCAAAATTTCTGCACAAAAATATAACATCTGGACTATCAGAGCTTGCATGATTGGCTGGAAAGACAGCTCCACCAAGGCTATAGCGATAATCGCCACTCTCATCTTTATATACAGATCGCAAAAGATTTTCAGCTTCTTTATCGCCAAATTTTTCTTTCATCAAAAGTGCTTGGGCCTCAAATTCTGCTTGCGTGCAAAATATTTTATCCACAGAAAATTCTCTATCTAAATTTGTTTTTTGTGCCTCATCAAAGCTATTATAAAAAGCTTGATAAAGTGGAGATTTTGTTTTTTTAAAATTTAGCTGCGAGCCGCTAGCTTCAATGGTTAAATCATATTTTTTCAAACCATTTTTTCCAAGGTCAACCACAATCCCGCCTGCCTCAGCTTTATCTGGTTTGCATTCAAATCCGCAAGCAACAACATTTAAAACTCCTGCCTTGCTATAAGCCACCAAGTCTTTAGCCGACTGCCTTGGCATCGCTGTGTCATAAGGCAGCAATATTGCGCTTTGATGTCTTGCAAGAAAAAGCCTTTCTTCTGGTGGAAAGTTTGAGCTGTTAAGTAGATATTCATCAAACATATCAAATATATGTTCAAAAACATGATATTCTGGTTGATCTGATGCGGCAATATCCTCTTCTAATTGCGCAATCGCATTTTGTTTTCTTAGCGATAAAAATTTTTCTAAAATTGCTGCATAGTTATTTTTTTCATCGGCAACAAAGTCAACAAAATCTTGAACTGACTGACTTGCTAGGCTATTAATATTTCTATAGGCCTGTGCCAAAATCTCACCAAAAAGTTTAAACGTGTGTCGAAAATTAGGTTTTGTTCCACTTTGTTGAGCGATGCAAGAATATAGTGCATTAGAATTTTTTTCTATTTGCGCAAAGCTTTTATCGCCAATTTCTAATTCAAGGCCATAAACGTCTCGAGCCACATCCACCAAGGCTTGCGGAAAATATCTCTGATAATCATTATTCAAGAATTTAATATCACCAGTTCTAATTTTTGGCAAAAATCCATTGCGTGAAATAACATCGACGACAATTTTCACTCCATCATTTTCTGCGGGAATAAAAATTTCTGCACCATTTTCATCGTTCACAAATTTTCCGCCAAAAAGACTTGTTTTAATCATATCTACAGCCGTTACGCTAGAGCCCTTAATTGCAATATGAACTTCTTTCTGCCCTAAAGATTTCGCTTCTTCAATTGCTGCAAAAATTGCTTTTTCAACATTTCCATATGGCCAAATTTGTTTAATTTGTCGCTGATCTTGACCTTCCAAAACTGGCTCCTCATGCCATCTGCCAGTACCCACCAACACCTTGTCAAAATTTTCTTCACGCAAAATTTCTCCTTGGCGATATTTTATTTTTTTATCTTTATCAAGATATTCAACCGCAGTATCTGTGTGAATTTTTATTTTATCAGCACCAATAAATCTCCCTAAATTTACCTTCGCTTTTTCAAACAATTCTTGCAAATAAATTCCATAAATTATTCTTGGAAAAAATGCCACTTCCGAATTTTGCACTCTTGTTATATAGCGCTCTTTCAACTCTAAACAATGTTTTGGATAATCTTCGCAAAGCTTTGCAAATCTAGCTCCAAAGCGCTTTTCATATTCTTTATAGCCAGCGCTATTTTTAAATTCCGCATCAAAAATATTTTGCCCAGCAAACTTGCTTTCATCATAATTTTCGCCAAAAGCAATGGCGAATTTTCTCTTAAATCTTTCAACAAAAGTTGCGCGCAATTTTTGATCAATTGCAGCCTGATTTTCTGGCGCATTCATCCAGCGCAAAAAAGCATAGCGGTCGCGATTATTCATTATGTCAACCGAAATAGAAGATGTCGCCGCAATGTTCAGCAAATGCTCTGGAGCAGTGCGCGTGCTGTTATAAGGCAGGCCAAATCCAGCTTCATGGTCACGCTCAAAAATGTCGATTTGTAAATTTAGCGCATCGGTTATTTTTTTAAACTGCCCATCAACCAGCGCCATTTCTGCATCGCTGAGCTGCTGCGTTCCTAATTTTTTTTTTCGCTCCTCAATTAAATTTTGACGCTTTGCATTTAAAGAGCTTGTTAAACCAACCAAAGAACCTAGAGCTGAAGGGCCAGAGCCGATAATTGCAATTTTAGTCATAGATTAATGAATTTAATATTTATGCCATTATTCCTTTTTTGTTTCTTCCTCCAAATTCCCTTCGCCCCCAGGCTGCTCTTCAATTTGCGTGATCAAATCTTGATTAGTAAACAGCAGCGATTTTTTTTCGCACGCATTATAAATTGCCAGCAAAACAAAAAATAACAAAAACGAAATCAGCAGAAAATTAAAAAACATATCGCGATTTGGAGTGAGGTCCAAATCCTCGCCAATATTGATCAGACGATGTTTTTGATTTTTGGTATTTGATTCAAAAGACAGCGCTTTAATTTTTGTTTCAATCACCGCATCAGCAATTTTTAACATCTTCGCATAAGAGCGAATAAGGCCGGTTTTATATAGATGTTTCGTGACTTCATGCCATTTCTCTGCTTCAATTGCAACCACATCTTGCGGTTTAATTTTCAAATATTTGGCAATGTCAAGAACTTCCAGCGACAGCTCTTCGCGCTTACGGCGCAGCAGCTCTCCAAGCTTTAATTCTGTTGTTTCGGTGATTATTTCAGTCATGATTTACAATTTTTGCTAAATTTTTAGTTGCCTCCAAAACCGCTAATTTAGCGGCGTTGTGCGACATTGATTCAAGTAAATTTTTATCGTTAATCAACTCGCGCACAACTTCTGTCATTTTATTTATTGTAAAATCTTTTTCATCAACAATCACTGCCGCGCCGCCATTTTCAATGATTCGTGCATTTTTCATTTGATGATCGTCGGCTGCTTTTGCAAATGGAATTAAAATCATCGGTTTTTTTGCAGCACAAAATTCTGCAACAGAAGATGATCCAGACCTTGCCACCACAAGATGCGCAGCTTTTATCTCTGTTGCCATATCATCAAAAAACGCCGCAATTTTGATGTTGATGTTAAATTTTTTATATTGATCGAAAGTGTATTCAACCAGATCCTGCCTGCATTGCTGCGATATATGCAAAGCGCTTTTCAACTCATCGCCCAAATTAAAAAATGCTTTTGGCAAAATGTCGCTAAAAATCTTAGCTCCTCCCGAGCCGCCAATAACAAGGATGTTGAAGGTTTCTGGCGCCACAGGATTTAAATAATCATTAATTTCTGAAGCAAGCAAAACGTCATATCCCATTTTGTCATATTTTTTTTCAACTGGCGCAAGCGGCAGTTTATAAGGCTCGTCATGCAGTTTCAAAATTTCTTCACGCACCGGGTTTCCAACCACCACAAGTTTTTCGCGCAATTTTTCTTCAATTCCGGAGGTGTTAGCAAATGTCAATGCAACCTTGAAGGAGTAGGGCGCAAACAGACGATTCACTTTTCCCAAATGAGCATTTTGTTCGTGCAAAATAATTTTGGTGCGGGTGATAAAAGCCGCCAGCAAAACAGGGAAGGTGGCATATCCGCCAAAGCTGACGACATATTTTGGATTATGCTCAAGAAAATAGCAAAGCGCTTGCACAAAGCCATAGCTGATCTTCAAAGCCGCCAAAATCAAGGCTGTAACCGATTTTTTGATTTGTGACGAGCTGATAATTATCGAGCGAAATTGGTCTTGTGGCTTGATATAGCCTCGATATTTGGCATCTGCCAACACCAAAGTTTTGACGCCTTCTTGCGCCAATTGCGCAGCCAAGCAACGCGCCGGAATGATGTGTCCGCCAGTGCCGCCAGTTGTAATAAAAATTGTTTTCATCGTTTAAATTTAAAAAAACCTTGCAAATCAATGCCTAAAATAATTAAAATGGCATTTTAGTAACCAAAAATAGTCTTTAAATGCACCATTTCATTGATCTTGATCAGATCGACAAAAAAGAATTGCATAAAATTTTGCAACTCGCAAAAAAACTAAAAGCCAACAAATCTAATGCTAAATTAAATGGAAAGAATTTGGCAATGATTTTTGAAAAAACTTCAACAAGAACGCGAGTTTCGTTTGAAGTTGGCATAAATCAACTTGGTGGCCATGCAATTGTGATGAACCAAAAAGACATGCAGCTGGGCAAAGGCGAAACCATTGCCGACACGGCGCAAGTGCTGTCGCGCTTTGTTGACATCATCATGATTCGCTCAAATTCGCATCAAACAATTTTAGAATTGGCTGCAAATGCTACAGTGCCTGTTGTCAACGCCCTTTCAGATTTTTCGCATCCATGCCAAATTATGGCCAGCATCATGGCAATTGAAGAGCATCTTGGCAGTGTGAAAGGCAAAAAATTAGTCTGGCTTGGCGATGCTAATAACGTGCTCAATTCCTATATCCACGCGGCTCTAGCCTTTGATTATGAGCTGCGAATTGCCACGCCAAAAAATTATAATTTCTGCGATATCGAAATTAAAAAAGCTGTGGCGATGGGTGCAAAAATCACACAGTTTGCTGATGCTAAAAAAGCAGTTAAAGATGCCGATGTGTTGATTGCAGACACTTGGTTTTCAATGGGCGATGTGGCTCTTGAAGACAAAAAATTGCATGAAAAAAAATTAAAGGAATTGATGCCATATCAGGTGAATTCTGGCTTGATGAAGCTTGCTGCTAAAAAAGCGATTTTCACTCATTGCCTTCCGGCCTATCGTGGATATGAGGTGACGGCGGATGTGATTGATTCAAAACAATCGATTGTGTTTGATGAAGCCGAGAATCGTTTGCATGCGCAAAAGGCGATTATGCTTTGGTGTATGGGGGTGGTTTAGCATTTGTGGCGCACCCCGCCCCTAGGGCAAGCAGCGCAACATTTGAAGGCGGTCACTTACAAGATCGCCTTTGCAAATTATTTCACCACCTCATCCAACCTTTTCAATCTCGTCAACAATTTTTCAAGGCCATCAAGTCTCACCATGCAAGGGCCGTCTGATGGTGCGTTGTCTGGATCTTGATGCACTTCCATAAACAATCCCGCAACGCCAACTGCCACAGCTGCTGAAGCCAAAGTTTCAACAAACTCACGCTGCCCACCACTTGCGCCACCAAGGCCGCCGGGTTGTTGCACCGAATGCGTTGCGTCAAAAATCACTGGGCATCCAGTTTTTGCCATAATTGGCAGTGAGCGCATATCTGAAACCAAAGTGTTATAGCCAAAGCTTACTCCTCGTTCAGTCAACAACACATTCTTGTTGCCAAAATGATCCATCTTTTTGACAATATTCGCCGCATCCCAAGGTGCCAAAAATTGCCCCTTCTTGATGTTGATAACCTTGCCAGTCTTGGCTGCAGCCTCAAGCATATCAGTTTGACGACACAAGAAAGCGGGAATTTGCAAAATGTCAACATGAGGCGCCAAAACCGCGCACTGAGCGGCGTCATGCACGTCTGTCAACACTGGCAAACCAAATTGTTTTTTGACCTCAGCAAAAATTTCAAAAGATTTTTCAAGGCCAATGCCGCGCTTACCATCAATTGAAGAGCGATTCGCTTTGTCAAAAGAAGATTTGTAAATCAGGTTGATTTTGAGTTTGTCGCAGATTTTTTTGATAGCTTCTGCCATCATCATCGTATGGTCGCGCGTCTCGATCTGGCAAGGCCCCGCAATCAAAGTGAAAGGCAAATTGTTGGAAATTTTTAGATCATTAACTTGAATGATGCGCATTTTTTTCTAGTTTTAGTTGCTAAATTGACGTTTTCATGGTAATTCATCTTTTATAATTTTAAACGATAAATTCTTAAAAAACAATGTTTGCCAAACCGTTTAGTCTGATTTTAGTTTATATCGTCGCTGTTTTCAATATCACAATCCTCGCCTCGCCGCTGTTGGCGCTGTTGGTTCCGTTTGTCAACAATCACAATTTAACTTTCAACATCAACGCCAATTTTGTGCTGCAAAAAATGCAATTGGCGGTGTTTATTTTGTTGTTTTTGGTCAGCTTTTTGATGCTGATTTATTTTATGTTAGATTTTCTTTTTGGCTTCGCTATGCGCGCTTCGCTCAAGGGTTGCAAGCGTTATGAAAAAATCAAAGATTATGATTTTTTGACCAAAATTTTTGAAGAGGTAAAAGATAAATTTGGTGAAAAATATGTGAAGCTTTATATCAAGCAATCAGACGAAATAAATGCCTTCGCCGTCAGCAGTTTAGGGGGCAAAGCTATTGTTTTAACCAGCGGAATAATCGACCATTATTTGGCCGAAAGCGAAGATCCAAAACAGTTTTTATATGCGCTGCGCAGCATTATGGGCCACGAAATGTCGCATTTGATCAACAAAGATTTTTTGCCAACTTTTTTGATTATGGCCAATCAAAAAATCACCAATCTTGTTTCAAATTTGCTGCACATAATTTTTAATTTCGCGGCGCAAGCCATGCGCTATATGCCTTTTGGTGGTGTCGTCTCTGCAAATTTGATGATTCAAACTTATAATTTATTGCATTTTATAATCACTTTTTTCAATCGCTTTGTGGTGTTCAATGTCTATGAGTTCTTGCGCCGCTTCGTTTCGCGCTCAATTGAATATCGCTGCGATCACCAATCTGGTGAGGCTTTTGGCGGAAAAAATATGGCGCTTGCACTTTCTTTTTTGGGTGAGTCAGGATATTTTACGCTTTTTTCAACACATCCACAAACACAAAAAAGAGTTGCAAAAGTGCAAGATGTTGAAATTGATGATGATGTTGTGAAGCCGCGATTTATCGATGGTCTCAGCAATTATTTCGCCTTCATGTTTTTGATAATCATATGTTTGATTTTTGCCAAAAAAGCCCACATCGATTTGTTTTTGCGCGAATATATTCGCAATCACGAAGCTATAAATCAAAAGCTTTCAACTTTGTGGGAACTGATAAATAAATTTTTTTAAATGACAGAAAATTTTTCAACACTCAGTGAATTAATAGCCTTCCAAGCCAGCAAATTCAACAATCCACGCTTTTTAAATTTTAAAGAAAAAAATTTGTGGCGCAGTTTTTCTAATCAAGAATTTTTAGAAAATGCTTTTTATTTTGCTTGCGGTTTGCGCGAAATTGGTTTTCAAAAAAATCAAACTTTAGCAATTTTTTCTTACCAAAATCCAATTTGGCTGATAGTCGATTATGGCACTATTTTAGCGGGTGGAGTGACTGTGCCGATTTTTCATAACATCTCGCAAGAAAATTTGTTGTATCAACTTGAAGATGCCAAAGTGCAATATATTTTTAGCGATCAAAATGTTGATTTGCCCAAAGATTTATCGCTGAGAATTATCTCTTATAATTTTGCCAAAAAAAATGTAATGAGCTTTGAAGAGCTGATTTTGCTGGGCAAAAACGCTGCGGCGCAAAAAAAATACGATCTAAATTCTTTGTTAAAAATTGCGCAGCCACAAGATTTGGCGACAATAATTTATACATCAGGCAGCACCGGAAAACCAAAAGGAGTCGAGCTCACCCACGGCAATTTGGTGTCGCAAATAAAAGACACTTTTGAGTTTTTTCCGCTCGATCAAAACAGCGACAAGGTCTTGTCATTCTTGCCTTTGGCGCATGTGTTTGAAAGGATGGTGATGTCATTTTACATCACCCAAGGCGTGTCAATTTATTTTGCTGATGATTTGCGAAATTTGGGTCCAGTTTTGCAAGAAATATCACCAACGCTGATGACTGTAGTGCCAAGAGTGTTGGAAAAAGTTTTTGCAAAAATAAAAGAAGGCGTTGAAGATGCAAATTTTGTTAAAAAATATCTAGGAAGAAATGCCATCAAAAGCGCTTTAACAAACGATCCAATGGCTCGCAAAACTTTAGAAGATAAAATTTTCGATCGCCTGATTTATAAAAAATTTCGTGGTGCACTTGGTGGAAAAATGCGCATGGTAATTTGTGGCGGAGCTGCGTTATCAAAGGATTTGGAATATTTCTACAACAACATTGGCGTTGGTTTATATTGTGGCTATGGTCTCACAGAAGCATCGCCAGTGCTTGCTGCAAACTGTCCCAAGGCTGTGAAAATTGGATCAATTGGCAAAAAATTCCCAAGCGTAGAACTTGCTCTCGATTCAGATGGCGAGCTGCTTGCGCGTGGTCCAAATATTATGCGTGGCTATCACAATGCGCCGCAAAAAACCGCCGAAGTTATTGTTGATGGCTGGCTCAAAACTGGTGACTTGGCGCAAATTGACAAAAACGGTTTTGTCACAATCACTGGCCGCAAAAAAGAGCTCTTCAAAACCGCTAATGGCAAATATGTGCGACCAATTCCGCTTGAACAAAAATTGGTGCAAGAATTGTCATTTTTGCTTGGTGCAATCATCATCGCTGAAGGCAAAAAATTCACCTCAGCCCTTTTGTTTCCAGACTTCGAGATGCTTCAAAAAACCAAAAAAAGATTTAATTTTAGCGGCAGCGACGAAGAATTTATAAAAACAAAAATCCTCTATGATGCCGCCAACACGGCAATAGCAACAATCAACAGCAATATTGATCACGCCGAACAAATCCAAAAATTTGCCATAATCACGCAACCAATTTCAATTGAAAGCGGCGACATCACGCCGTCGATGAAGCTGAAACGAAATGTGTTGGAGGAAAAATTTAAAGATGTGATTGGTGGTTTTTATGCAGAAGAATCGAAAAAAATTAAACAGTGATTAATAGATTTGAAATTTGTGTTTGTAATAGGTCTCGGGATGTTGCTTCGAGCCGAGTTGAGCCTGCGCGTGTCTGACTACTTCCCATACTCAAACAACGGCGCAGCTTGCCCTTCCTTATCCGACAATCGAATCGGATATTTGTTGGTGAAGCACGCATCACAATATTGCGGATTAGATTCATCACGCTTGGTGTTTTCAATTGCCTGATAAAGCCCATCCAGCGAAATATAAGCCAAGTGATCCACGCCAATCATCTTCGCAATCGCCTCAACCTCGTGATTCGCCGCAATCAAATCTTTTTTATCCGGCGTGTCAATCCCATAAAAACAAGGCGCCACAGTTGGCGGACTTGCAATCAACATATAAACTTCTTTTGCCCCAGCATCGCGAATCATCTGCACAATTTTTTTCGAAGTCGTGCCGCGAACAATGCTGTCGTCAATCAAAATCACGCGCTTGCCCTTGATAACCTCAAGGTTGGCGTTGTGTTTTAATTTTACACCAAAATGGCGAATGCGGTCAGTTGGCTCGATAAATGTGCGGCCAACATAGTGATTGCGAATGATGCCAAGCTCAAAGGGGATGCCTGATTGTGCACTATATCCAATTGCCGCCGGCACGCCAGAATCAGGAATCGGCACCACAACATCGGCAGAAATTTTTGTTTCAAGCGCCAACTGCGCACCAATATTTTTGCGCATTTTATAAACGCTCTTGCCTTCAACCACGCTGTCGGGGCGGGCAAAATAAATATATTCGAAAATGCAAAATTTGCTGGCCACTTTGGCAAAAGGTTGCAAAGATTTTACGCCGTCTTTGTTGATGATAACCATCTCGCCATGAGCAATGTCGCGCTCAAATTTGGCGCCAATAATATCAAAGGCGCAAGTTTCGCTGGCAACCACAAAGGCATCGCCAATTTTGCCAATTGAAAGCGGTCGCACGCCGTTTGGATCGCGAATTGCAATCAGATGATCTTTGTATAAAATCACCAAAGAAAACGCACCTTCAATTTGCGAAACCGCATCAATAATTTTGTCGCTGATGGCAGATTTTTGGCTGAGTGCAATCAAATGCAAAATCACCTCGGTGTCCATTGTCGATTGAAAAATCGCGCCGCGTTTGATCAGCTCGTTGCGCAAAATCGTTGCGTTTGTAAGGTTGCCATTGTGGGCCAAAGACAAAAATCCAAAACTCAATTCAGCATAAAGCGGTTGAAAATTGCGCGCAGTTTTTCTACCTGCAGTTGAATATCTCACGTGACCAATGGCATTTGCACCCTGCAATTTTTGCACAACTTCAAGAGAATTGAAATTGTCGCCAACCAATCCATCCGCAAAATGCGCCGAGAAAAACTCGCCATCCATGGTGACAATTCCTGCTGCCTCTTGCCCGCGATGCTGCAAAGCGTGCAAGCCAAGCGCTGTGTGCGCAGCAGCATCGGGGCTGTTATAAACTCCAAAAACACCGCATTCTTCCGTAAATTTATCTAATAGCGACATGTGATTTATTTTATTGCGTCATAGTTGGTGCGCGACATGAGATATTTATAGACGATCAAATTTTCCATGATGCGCTGCACATAATTTCGGGTCTCAGAATAGGTGATTAATTCAATCCAATCAACAACTTTATCGATGTCCTTTTCTTTGCGCGGGTCATAAAACTCGTTGATCCAGCGTTTTGTAGCGTTGGGGCCAGCGTTGTAAGAGGCAATCGCCAACATTTCAGAGCCGTCAAACTGGTCAATCAGCTGCTTTATATAGTGCGAACCAAGAACCACGTTATATTTTATATCGGTTGCCAATTTTTTGCGATCATATTTTATGTCCATATCTTTGGCCACCAATTTTGCAGTTTCAGGCATCAGCTGCATAAAACCAATAGCACCAACCGAGCTTAGAGCTGTGGGCGCAAAACCACTTTCTTGTTTGATGATTGCATGAACCAGCGGCGCATATTCGTCATTTGAAACTTCATGCACAATTTGAAATTTGTCACGAATAAAAAACACATTCTTTTTGGCTGCAACGCGTGAAATTTTTGCATCCATCGCGCGGTCGTTAATTTCGTTGACAATGCGCATCACCACTGCAATTTGGCCATCTGATGTGGCATTGTTGACAACATATTCAAACACTTTTGTGGCGTTTGGTTTGTCGCCCATCAAAGCCAGCAAATAAGCGATTTTTGTCGGCGTTGAAGCTGTCATTTTTTTGAGATCGCCCAAAGTAATATCAGGATCTTTTGGCAAAATTATATCATCAGAAGCATTGACGCTGTCAAGCAGGCGGTGCTTGTGAATTGCCAGCTGGCCATAGAAAAACACCGGATATTTTGTAGCAATTTTATACCACTCAATTGCTTTGCCACGATCACCATCAGCTTGCGCCGCCATGCCAAGCCAATAGGCCCCGCGCGACATTGTCACTGGTTGCGAAACGTTGTTATAAAGATTTTCAAAATGTGTATAAGAAATTTTTGGTTGATCTAAAAAACGCAGCGCAATCCAGCCTGACATCCACTCCGCTTCCCAAAAATCACTTGCTTTTGCAGGCAATTGATGCTTTGAAACAATTTCGTAAGCGAGCTTGAAATTTTTTCTTTTAATCATCTCGCGCGCATAGAAACGGCGCACGTTCCACCATTTTTCAGGATATTTTGTTTCGCCAACTTTTTCAAACAAATCGATCAAATCATCAAGTCGATTTTGCGCTTTATACCACATAATTCTGCTGTAAGACAAATTGTCGTCAAAGCGCAATTTTCTAGGCACCGACAGCACAATATTATCAATAAATTTTGGCGATTCTTTGATTTCAATTATTGCGCCAAAGAGTCGGCGATAATCTTCATTGACAAAATTTATAATGCGTTTTGCATCAGCAACTTTTCCGTCCCAAAGCAGGCGGTTCAAGCGTTCAATGTGGTCTGATTCGGTGAGTTGATTGCCATATTGTGTCAAAAAATTTTGCTCATTTGCAGCAATAAAATTTTCTTTAATCCAAATTTCGGCAATTGATTTTTGAATTTCGTTAGCAATTTTTTGACGCTGTTCTTCTGGCCCCTTGAAACGCAAGAGAAAATCGGCCTTGGCGCGCAACAAATAAAGTTTTGAATCTAGAGTGAGGGCAGGGTTTGATTTGAAATATTGTTCACTCAAACGATAAGGAATATGGTCTGTCACAGCTACTTGCTCAACGCTGCGACGCAAATCAGAGATGTTTGGATAAAATGGATTGTCGTTAACAAAACGCGAAATATCATTAAACAAAACCTCTTTGGAAGCAGAGCTGGCGCCACTTGCAATGTGATGATTGCTATATTTTTGCCATAAAATTATATTTACTAATGCCTCGGCAAAATCAGATTTTTTGTTCAAAGCCGCACCATTGTTGGCTTCGCTTCCATTTGCAACAGCGGCACTTTCTCTTTTGTGAATTTCGCGCGCATATTTTAGTGCCTCGTTATAATCTTCTTTTTTTAAAGCAGTTGCAATTTTTTCAATATCTTGCAATTCTTCAGCAGAAAAAACCTTCCAAAGCTTTGGCGTTATTGGTTTGATGTCTTTGCCTTGCGCAGCGCTTAAAAATAAAAAAAGCGCCAAAAATACAGCAAAACATTTTTGAAGAGATGAGATAATTTTACTAAACACTTTGATTTTAGCTTTATAGAATTGTAGAATATAATAAAGTATATTATATATTAATTTATAATTTAAAATTTTTTATTTTTAATAAATGCAAGTTTTTCAACAATTTCTAATTAAGCTGTTCAATCAAAAAGTCGGTGAAGACGAGTTTGGCAATGCCTATTTTCAGTCAAAAACCGGCAAAAGATTCATCGTTTATAAAGGCATTGCAGAAGCGTCAAAAATTCCGGCAGAATGGCACGGATGGATGCACTACACAACCGACACTATGCCATTAAACATCGACACCAAAAAGCATTCTTGGCAAAAAATTCATTTGCCAAATTTAACCGGCACCAAAAACGCTTATTCACCAAAAAATTCGCAAGCAAGCGTTAAAAAATCATATCATTCTTGGCAACCAAATTCATAAAATTATGAAACAAAACTATTTTGAAAT
>CAYPUN010000013.1:0-4938 GCA_964413985.1 uncultured Rickettsia sp.
TGCTAGGCTTTTTTGTGCTTGATGCTCTGCCTCTTTTAATTTTGCAGAAACTGTATCGTCTTTCAATAACTGATTAAATTTTGCAATTCTACCTTGTGCTCTATAATCATAAGAGGCGGAAGCGGCAGAAGGATGTCTTTCTTGTTCCACTAAAAAATTATCGTAATCTTCTTGCAGCCCAATATCTTCATTCGTATCCGTCTCTTGTTGGCCTAATTGATCATCATTAACATCAGCTGGCCCTCCTTCATCCTCAAAATCTCCAAAATCGTTTCTTCTACCTGCTTGCGCTTGGCGGCGCCTACTCTCCACCCTTAAACTATCTATTGTTTCTGTAGCAAGGTCTGCTATATGGCAACTTTTGACAAAATTAACCTCTCCAGTTTCGCTATAATAGGTTTCAATAATTTTTTTTCTAACTGCTATAGAGGTGTCATTTAATATTTTAGAATTCTTTTCCCTAAGCTCTTCAGGAAGAGATTTTATAGCATATAAAAATAAATCAAATAACTCTTTCGCTTCAACATATTCTGCGGTTCTCTTGATGGTGTTAAAATTTTTTCTGCGCTCATCTTCACTAACATTCCTCTTGTTAGGAGCATTAATAGAGTATTTTAGAGCGTCAATAAGATTTTGAATATTTGCAGATTTTGATAATATTTTAGCTAATTGAGTTCCGACCAAAATAATCGCATTATCTTTTTCTTTATTTTCATAAAAAATTATATTGCGAGCGTGATTTTCTTTTAAATCTATCGAATCAATTATAGATTCAATAGCTTCTTTTTTTAGTGGAATTTTTATTACCATCATCAAAAAAGATTCTTGCCTTTCTCCAAATGGAGTGCTTGAGGCACTAAAATCACTCTCCAAAACAATTGATGACGCAACATAAGAATCAATTTCATCTTTGTGAGCAGTCAGTTTTTGAGCCAATTCAGCATAATTTTTTTTGACAATAACCGCTTTGATTTCCGCAATCAATTCATCTTTCTTTGTTGTTGTTCTGGTTTTTATTTTGCTATCCATAAATTAAATTTTTAAATTGCCTCAAACAAATTGCGAATGCTCACCGGCACAAAAGCACTCACTTTACTAGTTTCAAAACTCGCCTCTTTTTGACCAACAAGTTTTTTATATTGATATTTTATACCAAAAATCCCACCACCTTCGCCACCCGTCAACACCGCGCTGATCACGCCGCCAATCAATGGAATTTTGCCAATGCCAAATAAATTATTGATAACAAAACCGGGAATAATCATGCCCTTAATATCATAAGTGTCATTAGCAAGATTCACAAAGCCTTTGGCAGTGATTCCAATTTTGTAGTTATTAGCAACCAAAGAAATTATTTCAAGATTATTTTTAGAAAATTTCAAATTAGTTTTAAGTGAATTGAAGGTCGTTTTGTTGCTCGAAAAAATAGAATCCTTAATTGTTGAAAAAAGATTATCCTTGGCGAAGCGCTTGGTTGCTGCGTTCTCATAAAAAGTTATGCCATCATCAACAACAATTTCACCTTCAAACACAGCTGCTTTTTCAACCATTTTGCTGCCAATTTTTATTTTTGCGTTGCCGCCAGAAATTGTATCAGCAATATTGAATCCTTCCGCCAAATAACCCAAATCACTGATTGACCCCGCAATCAAAGACGCGCCATCTTTTGCTTTTGGCGCATTTGCCAAATCAACAAATTGCTGCTTTGAATAGCTGGCTTTTGCAAAGCTATTATAAAAAGAGCCATTGGCATAATTTATATTTATTGCAACTCTATTGAGCGATTTTTTGTTATGCAAAAAAACTTTATCCAAATTCACTTTAAGCGCCAAAGGCACGCCAGAAGCCGATGAAGAGGCGAGGGGAGATTTGTTTTCTAAAAACGAAGCCAAGTTAAACGCGCCACCAACAACAGAAATTTTTTGCAACTTGCCATCATCTTTATAAGAAAAAGAATAATCATTTTTGCCAAAATTTTTATTTTTCAAATTCAAGCTCACAAGGCCAAAATTGCTGGTTTCAATTGCAAAATCACCGCTAATTTTTGCATTGACTATTTTGGTTTTTTTGCCATCCGCAACTTCTTCGCTTTTGCTCAAATTTATATTTTGAAATTTAAGATCCTTATTGCCAACCAACATATTAAAATCAAGGCTTGAAGGCGTTTGCGATTTTTTTTCTATATCAAAATATTTTGCCGAAATTTCAGCTTTTGTCAAATCAGCTTTGATTGCAAAATTATCACTATTAAAATCTTTAAAAGCTTGAATAGAAACATCTCCAGCCAAATATTCATTTTGCAATTTTGCAATATTTTGATTGGTCGAAATATAAATATCGCGCAAATTTATTGTTTCAAGTAATGGAATTTTTATAACAAAATTTGCGTTAGAATTTCCGTTCAAATATTTTGCAACTTGAGTTGCAAATGATGATTTATAATCGGCATGCTTCACCCCGTCAGAGGCATCTCCAACAAGGTTGCCCGAGATGTTCAAAATATTCACCTTGCTGGCAAAATCGTCGATAGAAACCCGCACATCAGAAACTTTGCTGCTCAAAACATTGCCGCTTTCAACTTTGATCACCATGCTGTTTTTGCTAAAATTAGCCACGCCTTTCATGGCGCCAATTTGCGGAAAAAATTCATCATAACTCAAATTGAGGCCAGAGAAATAAACTGCCGAAGTGATGTTGCTAAGATTAACAGTGCCATCAATAACACTTAAAGAAAAATTCGCCGAAGCCTCGCCAATCACGCCAGAATTGATATGGTCAATCACCCATTTGCGAATGTCTTGCCCTTCAATTTGCAAAGGCCAGAAAGCCTCTAATTTGTTGGTCGCAACGTTTTGCAACTTAATTGCAAAATCAAGATTTTTGTTATCAAGATTTTGCAAATTTTTAATCAAAAGCGACATCATCAGATGATTTTCTTTGCTCAAAAGTGCGCGCTTTTTTTCTTCGCTCGATGTTGCGGCGGTGTCAACTATTGCAATAGGTTCCAAATCCGCTTCAATATTGGACAAATTAAGGTTGTCATTTTCGTTATCATAACTTCCTTTAACTGACAAATTGGCAAAATTAATTTTTTTGCTAAAAAATTGTGGCAAATCAAAATAGCCATTTTTTGCGTCAGCCTGAAAGGTCAAGCTTTGTATTTTTTGATCTTTAATCGTCAAACTTGCCAAAGCATTAACATTAAAATTGAATTGATCTATAGCTTTAAAAATTGGACTTAAACTAGAAATTGAAGCGCTTGCAAGATTGCTCAGGGCAAGGTTGCAGACGGTCACGTCATCTTTGTCAAATTTGCAATTGGCGCCCAAATTTATATCTTTGCCATCTTTAAAATTCACAACATTCACCGAAGAAATTTGCAGCGCCTCATCCGAATTTCTATTTTTTGCCTCAACTTTTATCAAAGATTTTTTGAGCAAAATTTTTATATCGGCCGCATTTTCTTTTTTAATAAAAAGTTGCAAATTTTCAAGATCAAAACTTTTGATGCGCAGCTTGTCATTGCGAATTGCTGACAAAAATGCGATTATTGGAGATAGATAAACCGATGGATCGGCTTTTGTTTGCACATCAGCATTTTTTATGCTTGCATTCGCATCCACAGCACCAGCAGCGCCCAAATTCACATCCGCAGCAACAGCGCTATTTTGCTTACTATAAAGCGAAATCACCGGATCAATAATCCTCACCTTGCTTGGCACAAAATGCATCAACAACACATTATACAAAGGAAATTCCCCTTCAATTTGTGGAACCTCAAACTGGTTCTCGGCGCTAGAGCTATCTGATTTGTTCACCCGAACATTTTTCACCAAAATTTTAAAACTGCCATAAGGCGTGAAGCTGATATAAGAATTTTCAATCTGCGTGTCGCGACTAAAATTTTCTTGCAAATAACTCTCAATTTTTTTGGTAATATAAGGAAAAGATTTCGGCTTTGCAGAAACCAAAATAATAAAATAAAGCAAAATCAGCGAAACAAAAAGCCCTAAGAAAAAATTTATTTTATAAAAAATATGAATTTTCTTTTTTTTGCGATAACCGCTTTCGGCCCTTTCATCTTCAAGCTCGGCCTCGCGATTGTCGTGATGATTATGCGTATGATGATTTTTTTTCCGCAACATTTTTTTTAAAAAATTAAAATTGCTCGCAATAAATAGATAATTACCTCAAATCTTGCTCCAAGGAAATTTTGCGCTGGTTCTTCCTTTGACAAAAACAGCCTTGCAAACCATATCATAAACAGTTTGTTTCTTCGCAGTAAAAAGATGAATTTGTATCCAAATAATCGCGCAAAAGCCAAAAAATATATTCATCTCACTAAACGTGATGGCGCGAAACAGCGTGATATGCTGATTTGACACCAGTCCTAAAATATAAAGCATATAAATGATCGGCAAGATCGACAAAATATAATGCGCCACCCCACCAAGAAAAGACATGCGACCATTTCTGTTATCTTCGCTAGTGACCATAATTCCAACCAAACGCTTGCCAATCGTGGCTTGCCAAGATGACGAGTTTAAAATTGAGTGATAAAGAAGTCCAATCAGCCAAAGCACAAAGCACAAAAAAATCATCTGCAAAAAAGACGGATGAGACCCAATAAACTGAATATGCTCCGGAGTATTTTTGATTGTATCGGTGCCAAAATGCTCACTAAAATCCGTCATCATTTTGGCCATAGCATCATTAACCCAAAGCCTTCCCATAATTTCTGCCACAACAATTCTAACAAACATCACAACAAACAAATCAATAGAAGTGGCGCTGGTTCTTTTGCTCGATTTCACATAAGGGCTGTCGTTATTGCTGGCTTGAAAAAAACCAGTATTAAAAAAATTTTTAATGTTCATAGCCATATTTCGAAAAATTTATTTTTTGTTCTTTATCGTTTAAAAGCGTTATATCGCAAGC
>CAYPUN010000013.1:5038-13273 GCA_964413985.1 uncultured Rickettsia sp.
GTAATTGAAAAAAACAGGCGATCAGGGCTGCTAATAGTGTCTCCGCCAATCAAAGAAATTCCAAATTCATCTTGCGTTTCTTTCAAGCCATGCGCAAATTCACTGATAAATTTTTTATCCATTTTGTCGTTCTTGCAAAAACCAAGCATATAATAAAGTGGCTTGGCGCCAGACGCTGCAATGTCCGACAAATTGGCGCGCAAAATCTTCGCTGCAATTTTAAAGCCGCCATCTTTTCGCAAAAAATGCACATCTTCAATTGCAACATCTTTGCTAACCACCAACTCTTCATCTTTTTTTAAAGAAATTTTTGCCACATCGTCAGCAAAATTCTGCGCCGCAACCGCACCACCAGAGAGTGGAAGAAATATTTCTTCGATAATAGAAAATTCTTTTGTCATTGATTTAATCTTAAAATTCATTTCACAAAACATGCTGTCATACCTACTTTTGCAGCAACAACAACATCTCAATTTACAACACCTCAAACCCAACAATCACGCCGCTTGCAACAAAGCGATTCACAGCCTTGCCCACATCAAATTTCTCCCCAGTTTTTTTGCAAATTTTCTCATAAGCGCGATAAAGTTTTTCTCCTTTATCAGCTTCAATCAAAAACAAAAACTCAGCCTCGCAAAGCATCTCTATTGTTGGCTTAGAGCCATTTGCCACCAAAACAAATTCACCATTTTTTGCGCTTATTTTTTTCTCTTTATGCCAAATTGAACAAATCGGAAATTTAGAAGAAAACAATTTCATAGAATGATGAATTTCAAAACGCAAATTCAAAAAATCCTCAGCCTTAATTTTTTTAAATCCTTTCAAATCAAAATTATTTTCCAGAGCTTCAACAAAAAAACTTTGATAATGCGCCAACTCAATTGTAGCAAGGTCTGCCAAAAAATCTATTTTATGCTTTTTGATATTTTTTGCGAGAAATTCTGCAAAAAATTCACCATATTCATCCAAATTTCCACTTTTTGATGGATAAGATTTGATATATTCATCAACAAAATCAGCAAATTTTTTATCACCTAAAATTTTTCGTGTAACTTTAAAAATTGATTCTAAAACCGCAGAAAAATTACCAAAAACGTTGTTGCGATAAACATTCAGCCGCGCTAGAGCCTCTTGCTTCGAATAAGGAACTAAATCAGCAACTTTTATTTTTTTATCATCAAACAAATGCTTGGCAAAATCTTGCTGCAACTCAAGCAAATTTAATTTTTTGTTTTTCATTTTTGTATAAATTTGGAATTATCCCTTTATAACAATTTATATAGCCCTTGAGAGCTCCAAGCGTGGCTCAGTCGCGCTCAAGAGCTATATAAATTTTTTTTCGCTCTTTTCGCCTCATCAACAAACACGTCAAATTCAGGAATATCTTGATCCCATTCCAACAATGTTGCAATTTTGCCAAATCGCTTCAAGGCAAGCGCATAAAGGCTCCAAACCTCATCGCACACCAAATCGTTGTGCGTGTCAATCAAAATTTGCTGATATCCTTTGCCATCAAAAATTCTTGCTTTTGAATGCCCCGCAAGGTGAATTTCTTTAACAATTTTTTTGTCAATTTTTTTGATATAGGCAATCGGGTCAAACGCCTTGTTGTTCTGCGCGCTCACATAAATATTGTTGACATCAAGCAGCAATCCGCAGCCAGTTTTTTTAACCACCTCATTGATAAAATCCGCCTCAGCAATTTCAGAGTTTTTGAAGGTTAAATAAGTTGAGGGATTTTCAATCAAAATTTGGCGCTGCAAAAAATTTTGCGCAATTTCAATATTTTTGCACAAGGCCTGCAAGCTTTGTTTACTATAGGGCAGGGGCAACAAATCGTTCAAATGTTGTCCATCAACCATGCCCCAAGAAATATGATCCGAAATCAAAAATGGCTCAACAACATCAATTAATTTTTTAAATTTTGCCAAATGGTCAAGATCAATTTTTTGCACTGATCCAAGCGAATTTCCAACTGAATGCAAGCTGATAGGAAAATTTTTGCGAACCTCCAAAAGCGCGTTAACATTGGATCCGCCGATATTGTAATAGTTTTCGCTATGAACTTCAAACCAGCCAATTTGCTTGGCAACTTTTTTGTGATTTTTTAAGATATGGTCAATGTGAGGAGAGCGAAGCCCAACTCCGACAAGGTTCGACGAAGTTGGGACTTTTTTTTGTGTCATTTCAAGTCAAGAAATTAATTCTTTTTCTTAGCAGCTTTTGTTGCTTTTGCAGGAGCAGCAGAATCAGATTTTGCAGCAGCGCAGCCGTTTTTAGCGCCACATTTGTGAGAATCTTCCATAGCTTTTCCTTTGCAGCTGTTTTTTCCGCCGCATTTGTGAGAGTCTTTTGAACCCATTGCTGAGCAAGAAGAAACGATGCTAAGTCCTGCAATAGCAGCAACCATTGATTTAATAAATTTTTTGTCCATAATAATTTCTTGTTAGTTGTTATTTTAAAACGCGCTTTAAAAAAGCCTACAAAACTTATGGTATGCTTCAAAAAAGTCAACACTATTTTTATAAAACAAATTAATTTTTTAGCAAAATGATTCAACAAAAATTCTTAGACGACATAAAGTCAGAAATGCTGTCCCTGAAAGACTCGGGGCTATATAAAGACGAATATCAAATCGTCACTTCGCAATCTTGTGATATCGAAATTTCGCATCGCGGCAGCAAAAAACGTGTTCTAAATTTCTGCGCCAACAACTATTTGGGGCTGGCAAACAACCACAATTTGATCGAAGTTGCCAAAGCTTCTTTAGAAAAATATGGGCTTGGCACAGCCTCTGTGCGCTTCATTTGCGGCACTTTTGATTTGCACAAAAAATTTGAAAAATCTCTCGCCGATTTTCTTGGTTTTGAAGATGCGATCACTTATTCATCATGCTTTGCAGCCAATGGTGGCGTGTTTGCAGCGCTTCTTGATGAAAATGACGCAATCATTTCTGCCGATTTAAATCACGCTAGTCTTATTGACGGAATCAGGCTGTGCAAGGCTGCGCGCCACTTCTACAAATTTGACGATATGAATGATCTGGAAGAAAAATTAAAAGCTGCACAAAATTCGCGCAATCGCTTAATCGTCACCGACGGTGTATTCTCAATGGATGGCGACATCGCCAAGTTGAAAGAAATCTGCGATTTGGCCGAAAAATACAACGCCATGGTTTTTGTTGATGACTCGCACGCCACCGGTTTCACTGGTGTCAACGGACGTGGCACGCCAGAATTGTGCGGCGTTGAAGGCAGAATTGACATCATCAGCAGCACTCTTGGCAAAGCCTTAGGTGGCTCTGGCGGCGGCTTCATCGCCTCTAAAAAAGAAGTGATCGAAAAACTGCGCAACAAAAGTCGTCCATATTTATTTTCTAACAATGTGCTGCCGATGGTTGCCGCTGTTGGCATCGAGATCATCGAAATGATTAAGCAATCAAAAAGCCTAATCAAAAAACTCGCTGATAACACCGCATATTTTAGAAAAAAAATGGTTGAAGCCGGATTCGAAATTCGCGCTGGCGTTCATCCTGTTGTGCCCGTGATGCTTGGCGATGCTGTGCTTGCCGCACAACTTGCCAAAATCATGATCGAAGAAGAAGGAATTTATGTGATTGCTTTTTCTTTTCCAGTTGTGCCAAAAAATGAAGCAAGAATTCGCGTGCAAATTTCAGCCTCTCATGAAAAAGAGCATTTAGACCGCGCCATTGCAAGCTTCATCAAAGCTGGAAAAAAATTAAACATTATCAAATAACTCAAAAAATTATGTATAAAAAATATAACAACGATCACCGTCGCGAACGTTATGACAGAAGCGATAGAAGCGATAACAGAAGCGAAAGAAATGACTCAACTCATCATCACGCTCACACAGCCACAAAACACTCTAAAGGCATGATTTTGCTGAAGTCATCTGTGTTTGCAATGTTTATAGTTTTAGTGGTTTTGATCGCCGCATTTGAAATTGTCAAACATCGCAAAACATCAATCATTCCAAGCGAAAGCACTTGCAACAAAGTTGAAAAAATCAAAATTTCAGGTGGAGTTAGCAGCGTGCAAGAAAATGGCGCAGTGCTTGTGGTTGTAAGCAAAACATCTGATGACAAGCAAGAAATTGTGCGCATCGATGCAAGATGTGGAAAAGAACTAAACCGAATTATTGTTGTGAATTAGTTTTTTGAAAAGTGGCTCTGATGATTATAAATGTCGGGAGCCACCACCACGCAAACCCAGCGTGTTGCTTCCTATTCCCGTGAAGGTGTTTTATTCGGAGCAACTCCCGACAAGAAGTATTATCAAAACAAAAAATATTATTTCAACAACTTTTTCAAATTATTTTTTTAAAGCGGATATGTTTAGAAATTAAAAATAAATTCCAGCTTACTTATCAAGCTTTAACTCAACTATTTCACCGCCTCAACCACAAAACTAACCACCACATCATCCTTCACGCCATGAGCATTGGCAGGGTCTTTTGCACCAACGCCAAAATCTGAACGCTTGATAGTTGCAGTTCCAACCGCTTTCGCTTTATTTGTCGAATATTCTTCAAACGCAAATTCAATCTTAGTTGGCACAGCTTTGTTCTTAATCGTCAATTTCGCATCAGCACTAAATTTTTTATCAGAAATTTTAGTGAATTTTTCGCTGACAAAAGTTGCTTTTGGAAATGCTTTAACCGCAAACCATTCTGATGTTTTGAGCGTTGGAGCTGCGTCAGACAAAGACGCTTCAACTGAGTTCATGTCAATTTCAATCTCAACTTTGCTGCTTGTCAATTGCGCTTTGTCAAAATTGATTTTGCCAGAAAAATTTTTAAATGAGCCACTAACTTTGGCATCATTTTGCATGGCCACAAATTCAATTTTGCTTTTTTGTGGAACAATTTTCCATTCTGCGGCATTGGCGACAGAGTTAAGGCTAAGTAGGGCGAAAGCTGCTAATAAAAATATTTTTTTCATAGAGAGATAATTTTATGACTCAAGATTTGCTTCAACTTCAATTGCAAGTTTTACATTGTCGCCAACGGCAGGAAGCGCATAATCAATTCCAAAATCAGAACGCTTGATAACCGCGGTGGCAGTGAATCCAGCAGTTTTCTTTTGCGAGATTGGATTGACGCCAATTTTGTTCAACTTTGCGTTCAAAGTGATAGATTTAGAAACGCCAAGCAAGTTTAAATCGCCAACAATTTTTGCAGTATTTTTGCCAGTGATAGTGATTTTTTTGCTAACAAAAGTTGCAGTTTCAAACTTCTCGATATTGAAGAAATCGTCGCTTTTCAAGTGATTGTCGAAGTTAGAATAGCCAGTAAAAAGATTGGTCATTTTAACAACAATATTAACTTTGCTTTTTGCAGGATTTTTTTCATCCAAAGTTAAATCACCTTCAATTTCAGAAAATTTTCCTGATGGATTTGAAAAGCCAAAATGGTTTGCGCTCCACACAACCGAAGTGTGATGAGGGTCGATTTTGTAAGTCTCAGCAGCATTTGCGTTGAAAGACAACAAGGCTAAAGTGATTGGTAAAATTAATTTTTTCATATGTTCTAATTTTTTGTGTTGTTAACAGGAGATGTTGCGGTAGCTTTTTGCCTTTTGTTGTAAAGGTCGGCAAAATCAATTGGATCAATCATTAGCGGCGGAAACCCACTGTCGCTGGTTAAATTGGCAATCAATCGACGAACAAAAGGAAAAAGCAAATTTGGGCAATAAACAAGCAGGATTTGCTCGATCATTTCTTCCTCGATATTTTGCAAAGCAAACAATCCACCATAGGCCACTTCGCAAAGAAAAATTTTCTTTTTTTGTGTTGCAGCATTGGCAGAAATTTTTAAAATAATTTCATAGATTTGTTCGCCCATCTTTTTGGCGTCTATGTCGATCGACAGTTCAATATTTGGTTTTTCTTGATTTTCAAGAAAAATTTCAGGAGTTGCTGGCGTTTCAAAAGAAAGATCTTTAATATATTGTGCAATAACTTTTATATTAGACATTGATTATTTTTTGTTAAAAAGGTTAGTATACATAAATATAAGATAATTATTTTTTAAAACATGTCAAACCAGATTTTACGAAATTTACAAACTTTAGTGCAAACGCCTGATCTCGCTTCAAAAAAGTGGATCTATGAGCAATATGACAGCCAAGTGATGAACGACACACTTTATACTCGCGGCGATGCTGCGGTGGTGCGTGTTCATGGCACTAAGAAGGCGCTTGCTATCACCACCGATTGCACGCCGCGCTATGTTGAGGCTGATCCGTTTGAAGGCGCAAAACAAGCGGTTGCAGAAACTTATCGCAACATTTCAGCTGTTGGCGGCAAGCCACTTGCAATCACCAACTGCCTCAATTTTGGCAATCCACAAAAACCAGAAATTATGGGACAAATTGTGCGCGCCATCAAAGGAATTACCGAGGCTTGCCAAAAGCTTGATTATCCTGTTGTTTCAGGCAATGTGTCACTTTATAACGAAACTGATGGCAAAGCCATTCAGCCCACCCCTGCAATTGGTGGCGTTGGTTTGTTGAAAGACTTAACACAAAGATGCAGCGCCAATTTCAAATCATTTGATGATGAGATTTTTGTGATTGGAAAAACTGCCGGCCACGTTGGCTCTTCACTTTATGAGCGCGAGATCTTAAAAATTGAAAATAAAAATCAGCCACCAAAAGTTGATTTAGACGAAGAAAGAAAAAATGGTGAATTTGTGCGAAACCTTATTTCGCAAGGCTTAATCAACGCTTGCCATGATATTTCTGACGGCGGATTGTTGGTTGCTTTGTTTGAAATGTGCCAAGGTCATTTTGGTTGCAGCCTTGATATTGCTGAGTTGAAGGCCGATTCCAATGCTGAAGACAATCATTTGCTGTTTGGTGAAGATCAGGCGCGCTATGTTGTGGCTCTTGATCCGATGTCACTTGCAAATTTCAAAAAATTTGCCAAAGACAACAACATCGCAATTTTTCAAATTGGCAAAGTCACAAAAGATAAAATGATTTTAAATTCGCAAGATCAACAGCTTTTTGAGTGCGAAATTTCTGAGCTAAAAAGAATTAACGAAGATTTTTTGGCAAAAAAATTTGGGTGACAATAATTTAAAAAAATGGCGACAACAAAAACCTTTAAATATAGCGCTCTCGCAATCGACGTTCTTGCAAAAATTGTCGGTTCAAAATTTGTGGTTGAAGGAATTGACGACCTTCCAAACAAGCCAATTCTCTTTGTTGCCAATCATTTTACGCGTTTTGAAACTTTCATCATTCCATATTTAATCTATCGCCACACCAAGCGGCAAGTGCGTTGCCTTGCCGATGGCTCGCTCAATCACGGTTTTTTTGGCAAGTTTCTGGCAAATGTTGGCGCCATTTCAACCGACAACATCAACCGCGATCGCATCATCATCAAAGACCTTATCACCGCTGATTATGACTGGATGATTTATCCCGAAGGCAGCATGATAAAAAGCAAAGAAATTGAGCGCCAAGAGCTTTTTATCAACCACACACCATATCGCACGGGGCCAGTGCGCACGGGCTCTGCGGTGCTTGCGCTGAAAGCGCATCTTTATCGCCAAGATATTGTTGAAGCTCACAAAGTCAACAACCAAGACCTTCTCGAGGTTTTTAGAAAAAATTTCGGTGTCGAATATCAAGAATATTTTGAAGAGCTTGACACCCACGTGGTGCCGCTTTGCGTCAGCTATTATCCAATTCGCCCCGGAAAAAACATGATTGGAAATCTGGTCAACAAATTTGTCGGAAAAATGCCGCAACGCACGGCAGAAGAGCTTGAAATTGAAGGAAACCTTCTGGCGCAGGCAGAAATAAACCTGCATTTTGGCAAGGCTGTAAGCCTGAAAGACTATATAAAATCGGCGCGCGAATTGGTTTATCAAATTCCAATTATCAAAAATGAAACCAAAACAAATTTCATCATAAAATATTTCCGCAACCGTTTGACAACTGATTTCATGGGCAAAATTTATTCTGATTTGCAGGTGAATATTGACCATGTTTTTAGTGCGATTTTGCATCATATAGCCGAACAAGAAATTTCCATCGATCACCTTAAGCGCTTGATTTATCTGTCTGCGTTGATGATTAAAAAAAGCGGAAAGCATCGCATCAATGACAGTTTGCTTGAAAAAAATCTCTACAAAATGATTTGCGAAGAAGTAAACAAAAACAAAAAAAAATATCAAAAAAAATCAAAATATATTTAATAAAAT
>CAYPUN010000013.1:13283-21060 GCA_964413985.1 uncultured Rickettsia sp.
CACCAGGCCTTTGATAGCGCGCTTCAATTGGCAAAAGATATTGAAGAAATTGTCGAAATTGAACCGGGTGTAATCAAAATAAATAAAAAATTTCTAAGCAAAGAATTTGATTTTCATTTGGTGCGAATCAAAAATCCGCTGCGCGTAATCTATAATGAATTTGCGCTGCTTGATATCGCCAACAACATCGTAAAACACAATTGCAAAATTGGCTTTGATGATCTGCGCCGCCGCGTTTTTGATGATATGTGTGCACTTGATAAAAAAAATTACGAAACCGATTATCAACTTTATTTTGATCCAAATTTTTCGAAAGACAAATCGGTTGGAATGCCGTTTTTCTTGAATCAACCCGTTAAAACTTCGCCAAAAATTAGAAAAATTGGCATTTTAATTTGTCATGGCTATAAATCTTCGCCAAAAGAAGTTGAGGCTTTGGCAAAATTTTTCAACGGCTTTGGCTTCAAGGTTTATGCGGTGCGATTGAAGGGCCACGGCACTTCGCCAATAAATTTGAAAGATGTCACTTGGCACGATTGGTATGATTCTTTGCAGCGCGGCTATGCAATTTTGCGCAATGTTTGTTCAAAAGTGATTATGGTTGGATTTTCAACTGGAGGCCTGCTAAGCCTTACCAGCGCTGCTTGCAAGATGCATGGTCTTTCAGCAATTGTATCAATAAATGCGGCTTTAAAACTGCAAGACATCAGAACCAGAATGGTTCCCGGCATCAATATGTGGAACGAAATGCTGCAAAAACTCAATATCGATTTTGGCAAATTTGAATATGTCGATGATAAACCAGAAAATCCAGATTTTAATTATAGCCGCAATTATTTAAAAGCTGTAGAAGAGCTTGAAAAATTAATGGAAGAATGTCATAAATTGTTACCACAAATTGCAATACCAGCTTTGATTATTCAAGCAACAAAAGATCCGGTCGTTGATCCCATAAGCGGCAAGATGATTTATAACAATATTGTTTCACAAAATAAAATGTTATTTGAGCCAGATTTTGACAATCATGTCATCATCAATGGCGTTAGAAAAGAGGAAGTGTTTGCTATGATAAAAGAATTTTTACATAGGTTAAATTTAGTTTAAAATGAAAACAAAATTTTTCAAAAAACCAGATCCAGATTTAGAAGAAAACGGCGAAGAAGGCGCGGATGTCTCATCAAGTGGGCCTTCAATTGCGGCGGCTAAAAAAAGCAAAATGCTGATAATTGCTGCTTCAGTCATCTTGATTTTTGTTGTTATTTATTTTTTATTTTTGAAAGGTGACAACAAACCAAAAGATAAATTAGAAGAAGTTGCGGTGCCTACAGCGCCAACAGAAAAATCGCAAGTTGCACCAAACGACACTGGCAAATCACCATTTGAATTGCAAGAAAAAGAAGACAAAAAAAAGCGAGATCTTGATTTGCTTGATAAGCCAAAAACACCAGATGTGCCAAAGCTTCCCGAGCTTACAAAAGACGAAAAAGATGCGGCACTCACCGCGGCAGATTTGATTGAAAAAACTCCAGAAAAACCAGCTGAGTTGCCAGCGATTCCACTTGATCCAAATGCGCAACAATTGCCGCAATTGCCACCAGCCAACAACGGCCAACAACCGCAGCAGCAAGCGCAAGCGCCGCAGTTGACAGGCGCACAAAAAGCCGAGCAAGATTTAAAAATCAGCGATCCAAAATATGCGCCAATCATTGTTGTGGCTGGCACAAACGCTCCTTCTCTTGGTGTTGGTTATGAAAAAAATATTGTTTCGCTTGGTGATGATGCAATCAAAAAGCTTGATAAAAGCCAAATCACCATCAAAACAAGTTTTGTTGAAAACAGAAACAACGTGGTGGCGCAAGGCAAAATGTTGACAGCGGTTCTTGAAACTGCAATCAACACCGAAATTCCGGGCTCGGTGCGCGCCGTGGTTAGTCGCGATGTTTATGGTGAGGCAGGGTCAGAGGTTTTGATTTCGCGCGGCTCACGTTTATATGGCACTTATTCTAGCCAAATTCAACGTGGACAAGGTCGCGTGCAAATCACTTGGACAAGACTTATTCGTCCTGACGGTGTTGATCTTGCAATTTCGTCAGTGGCATCAGATCAATTTGGTCGCGCTGGTATTGAAGGGCAGGTTGATAACAAATATGGTTCAACAATTGCCAACTCGCTTTTGACCAGTATTCTTGCGGTTGGCGGCGTTGCTCTTGCCGAAAATTTAATCGGCGGCAATGGTTCAAACACAACAACAACCAACCCGCAACAAGGCACCACAACCACAACTGGCAACGCTTCAACGCAGGCTGTTTATAACGTCAGCAAAACCATCACTGACACCGTCACAAGAATCATTAATCAAAATATTGATATTGTGCCTACAATCAGAGTGCCTCAAGGCACTAAAGTTACGGTTATTGTCAACGCCGACATGAACATTCCTTCCATGAAAAAAAGATAAAATGACCAGCGAAAAAAAATCTGTTAACATTCATCTAATTTCTGACTCAACCGGCGAAACCTTGATTTCTGTGGCTCGCGCCGTGTTGTCACAATTTGAAAATGTTGAATCGGAAGAATTTATTTGGCCACTCACACGCACACAATCGCAAATTGAAAAAATAAAAGAATCAATCACGCAAAACCCCGGAATCGTGCTTTATACAATTTTGCAAGATGATCTCACCGAAGCAGTAAAAAAACATTGCTATGAGTTGCAATTGCCTTGCGTGCCAGTTTTGGCGCCAATCATCGCCACTTTCTCAAGTTATCTTGGCATGAACATAAACAACGTGATCGGCCGCCAACACTCGCTTGACAAAAATTATTTCTCGCGCGTTGAAGCCATAAATTATACCATGACGCACGATGATGGCCAATCGCACTGGGATTTATACGACGCCGATATCGTGATTATTGGTGTTTCGCGCACGTCAAAGTCTCCAACCAGCATCTATCTATCTTGCCGCGGTTATAAAACAGCAAATATTCCCTTCGTTTCTACAAAAACGATTCCAGATAGCATTTTTGATTTGAAAAAACCATTAATTGTTGGTTTAATAATAAATCCAGAAAAACTAATCCAAATTCGACAAAGCAGATTGGCTTCACTTGGACAAGAAACGCCAACAGATTATGTTGATTTGGAAGCGATCAAGCAAGAAGTTGCAGAGTCGCGCAAATTATTCGCAAAATTAAATTGCCCAATAATTGACGTTACAAAAAAGTCGGTTGAAGAAACCGCCGTGAGAATTATTCAGCTTTTGCAAGAAAAAAATAAAAATTCTATAAATATAAAAAATTAAAATGACTAAGCGCAATATTTTGATCGTTGATGACGAGCCTACGCAGTGTAAGATTCTCAAGAAGTTTATCGGCAATATGGGTCATAATTTTTTGATTATGAACAGTGGCGTTGAGGTGATTGATTTTTTTATCAATAAAAGTGTGATTGAAAATATCACTGCCAACGATATTGATGTGATGCTGCTCGATCTTTCAATGCCCGATGTTGATGGTCTCACTGTTTTGAAAAAAATCGAAAGCTACAAAGGCAATATTCAAATTATTGTTTTAACCGCAAGTGAAGATATCTCAATTGCTGTGAAGGCCATCAGCCTTGGCGCCACCGATTATATCATCAAAGGCAAAGACGATATTTTTGCGCGTTTAACTGCCTCAATCAACAACGCAATTGACAAAAAAAATCTGAAATATCAAGTTTCAAATTTGGTGCGCAAAGATCAAAATCAAGTGGCGTTCTATGATATCATTGGTCAGAGCGAGGCAATCACCAACATGATTGATCTGGCAAAACGCGCGGTGAATTTGTCAATTCCATTGTTGATAAAAGGCGAAAGCGGATCAGGAAAAGAATTATTAGCACGCGCAATTCATGGCTCTGGAGTCAGATCTGGCAAGCCTTTCACGGTTATCGAATGCGACATGCTTGACAGCGCGCACGCCATTGAAGAATTATTTGGCATTGAAAAAGTTGCAGCAAACGAAAAATCAAAAATCGGCAAATTTCGCGAAAGCGAAGGCGGCACAATTTTCTTCAAAAAAATTGATGCGCTCAACATTGACATTCAAGCAAAAATTGTGCGCTTTTTGCAAGATGGTGAATTTTATTCCGTTGGCGGTTCAAGACCAATTGCAGGCAATGTGCGCCTGATTGCATCAACCACAAAAGATTTGCCAAAATTGGTTGCTGAAAGAAAATTTCGCGAAGATTTGCGTTATGCAATTTCAATTTTTCCAATTCAAGTTCCTTCGCTTGTTGATCGTGGCGAAAAAGACATCATCATGTTGGCGCAGCATTTCTGCCGCACTTTCAGCATCAACGAAAATAAAAAAATCAAAGGCATTGGCAAACCAGTTGAAGAGCTGCTTTGTGGCAATGAATGGAAGGACAATATTCGCCAATTGAAAAATTATATTTTTCGCGCTGTGGTGCTTTGCGATGGCGATTTGCTTGAGTCTGAGCACTTTCCGCAATTGTTAAACAGTCAAGATGGCGGCAGCAGAAGAACTGATGTTTTGATCAACAAAAAATTTGCGCCGCAATCAAATGATTCGGTGGAAATTTTTGATAATCAGGGCCAGTGCAAAACTTTGGCCGATCTTGAAGAAGAAATAACTCGCAAAGTTATGGCCAAGTTTAACGGCAATATTTCAGAAGTGGCGAAGCAGCTAAACATTGCGCGCTCAACGCTTTATCGTAAATTGAAAATTGAAGAAACAAGCGAAAGTTAACCAAAATAAATTTTATGAGAAAAATTAAAACTGCAATTTTCCCCGTTGGTGGGCTTGGAACGCGCTTTTTGCCAGCAACAAAATCTTTACCAAAAGAAATGTTGCCAATTGCCAACAAGCCAATCATTCAATATGCCTTTGAAGAGGCTCGCGATGCAGGTGTGGAGAAATTTATTTTTGTCACTGGGCGCAACAAAAACGCTATCAACAATCACTTTGATCACGTTTATGAACTTGAATCAAAGCTTGACGAAGGCAACAAGGCCAAGGAGTTAGAGCAGGTTGTGTCTTGGCTTCCAAGCGCTGGGCAAATTGCTTTTGTGCGCCAACAAAAGCCGCTTGGTCTTGGTCATGCAGTGTGGTGCGCCCGCCATTTTATTGCTGCCGACGAACCTTTCGTGGTGATTTTGGCTGATGAAATGATGGCACAAACAAAAGGTCGCAAGCGCAATTTTCTTGGCACAATGATTGACGAATATTATAAAAAAGATGAGCTTTCAAGCTTTGTGGCTGTTGGTGAAGTTGAAAAGAAAGACACTTCAAAATATGGTATAATTCAAACTCAAGGCTCAGACCAAATTCTTGATATGGTCGAAAAACCAAAACCAGAAAATGCGCCGTCAAACCTTGCAATCACTGGTCGCTATATTTTGCAGCCCGAAATTTTTAAATATTTAGAGAATCACAAAATTGGCTCAGGTGGTGAAATTCAACTGACTGATGCCATGAAAGAAATGTGCAAAGATCATCCTTTTTATTATAAAAAAATTGATGAAGAAAGATATGATTGCGGCAACGTGCTTGGATATCTTGAAGCAAACATTGCGTTTGCCCTAGAAAATGAAGCAATTGCGGCTGAAGTTAAAAAAATTGTAAAAAAATATTCTTAAAATTTATTATCTTTCTCTTTATTAAGTGAGTTAATTTATTGCCATTGAAGGCGACTGGCCACGCTTGGAGCCTTCAATGGCAATAAATTAACTCACTTAATCAAGAGAAAGATAATTCCATATATTAAAAATTTATGAAACACAGAACAGCTTTAATATTTCCCGGACAAGGCTCTCAAGCAGTTTCGATGGGCAAAGATTTATACGAAAATTTTGCCGTTGCGCGTGAAGTTTTCAAAACCGTCAATGAAGTTTTGAGTCTCGATCTTGCAAAAATAATGTTTGAAGGCCCAGCTGATGAACTCACAAAAACACAAAACGCGCAGCCAGCATTGATGGCTGTTTCAATTGCAATCATCCAAATTTTAGAAAAAGAATTTGGCAAAAAAGTTGGCGATTTGTGCAGCTTTGTTGCGGGTCACTCTCTTGGTGAATATTCTGCGCTTTGCGCTGCAGGGGCTCTCAGCCTTGAAGATGCGGCAAAATTATTGCAAATTCGCGGCAATGCAATGGCGGCATGTGGTCAAAAAACACAAGGCGCAATGGCAGCAATTCTTGGTGTAGAAATTGCAGTTGCTGAAGAAATTGCTCGCGAAGCCGCTGCTGGCGAGGTTTGCCAAGTTGCCAACGACAATTCAGTTGGGCAAATAGTTTTAAGCGGATCAAAAAGCGCTATCGAAAGATCGCTTGAAATCGCCAAAGCCAAAGGCGCCAAGCGCGCAATCATGCTGCCAGTGAGCGGCGCATTTCACTCGGCATTGATGTCTGACGCTGCAAAAGCAATGGAAGAAGCGCTTGCATCAGCAAACATAAAAACACCGATCGTTCCTTTGATTGCCAATGTCACGGCCAAAAAAACTTCCAGCCCAGAAGAAATAAAAAACCTATTGGTGCAGCAAATCACTGGTTCAGTCAGATGGCGCGAAACCATGTTGACTCTAGAGCAAAGCGCTATCGAAGAGGTGATCGAAATCGGCTCGGGCAAAGTTTTGTGCGGCCTTGTTGGCAGAACTTGCCCAAATATGAGGTCGCGCTCAATTCAAAATATTGAAGACATCAAAAATTTTGTAGTATAAAATGTCAAAAAATAAAAAAAATCTTTCACAAGCTTTAAGAAACAATTTGCTTCGGCGCAAACAATCGACAGAAAAAATGGAACTAGAAAAATTAGAAAAAATTTATGAAGGTAAAGCGAAAGTGCTTTATACCACAAGCGACGAGAACCTGCTCATCCAATATTTTAAAGATGACGCCACCGCTTTCAACAACCTAAAAAAAGATGTTATTGCAGGGAAGGGTGTTTTGAACAACACGATCTCAGAGCGCATCATGCTTGATTTGGCAAAACTTGGCATCAAAACGCACTTTGTCAAAAAACTCAATGAGCGCGAGCAGCTTATCAAAAAAGTTGCAATAATTCCGCTTGAAGTTATTGTGCGCAACATTGCTGCCGGATCAATGGCCAAAAGGCTTGGTCTTGAAGAAGGCTTGCAACTTAAAGCGCCAGTTTTTGAAATTTGCTACAAGAAAGACGAGCTTGCAGATCCGCTTATCAACGACGATCACGCTGTGAATGTTTTGCAAATCATCAGCTATGAACAGCTTGCCGAAATCAAAAAAACCACTCTAAAAATAAATCAATTTTTGCAAAAAATGTTTTTGGACGCCAAAATAAAATTGGTCGATTTCAAAATCGAATTTGGTTTTGACGCTGACAAAAATATTTTGCTGGCCGACGAAATCAGCCCAGATAGCTGCCGCTTGTGGGATGTTGAAACCAACAACAAACTTGACAAAGACCGCTTCCGTCGCGACCTTGGCGGGCTGACAGAGGCCTATACCGAAGTTGCAAAAAGACTTAACATCAAATTATAAAAATAAAAACATGAAAATCAGAATCATCATCACTCTTAAAAAAGGTGTTTTGGACACTCAAGGCAAAGCAATTGAATCTTCTCTCAACAAAAATCTTGGCTTTTCACAAATTTCGCAAGTGAGACAAGGAAAGGTTGTAGAACTTGAAATTGCTGAAACTTCGCCAGAAAAAATCAAAGAAATCGTCGATCAAATTTGCGACAAATTGTTGGTCAACAAGGTGATTGAAGATTATCGCTTTGAAGCGATTTAGTTTTTTT
>CAYPUN010000014.1:0-20512 GCA_964413985.1 uncultured Rickettsia sp.
CAAACCATGTGCCAAAAAAAATAATTTGCAACAAGACGACAATTAAAACTGCTTTATTTTTATTTGACATAAAGTGTGGAATATTTGTTGATGAAATGTTTGCGCATCTGCTCGCCAAAATAGGCGATGGCGATCAATGCGACGCCAAATATTATGAACATTGCGCCGGTGAAAAGCATTGTGCCGATGATGTCATAAAAGCGCGCCAGCAGGCCAATTGTGGCGCCCCAGCTGCCAAGGTTGATTGAGGTTTTGCTGCCTTTGATGGCGCCGCGATAAATCATCACGGCGCAAAATGCAAACCACAATGCCCAATAAATTATCGACAATAACAGCGTGTCAACTTTGCCAATGACCAGAGGCAACAAAAGCGCGGCCAGCAGCAGCAAGTTTGAATATTTTTCATATTTCGCTTCATTTTCATTGTTGTTTTTGGCGCTTAAAAAATATCCCAAGCAAAGCAAATCTAAAACTAGGAAAACTATGGTTTGAGTGCCTATAACACCAGCTTCGTGGCTGAGATTGTTTGGCGTGTTGTGATAAAATCCAATTGATAAAATTTGCGCCATAAGAATTGCGCCGCCAACAAATCGAGCATTGTCAAAGCAGCTGTTGACGCGGCTTAGAAGCTTTGGCAACAAAATCAAACTGATCGATATTGCGCTCAAATATGAGGCTGCAATGGCGTAGCTCATAGTGCCTTTGTTGATGCCGGAGTTGATTGCAAGCCATGAATAAAGAGCAAAAACTGCCATGACGCCAATCCATTTGTCTTTCAAAATAACCGCCAAAGGCGCGATCATCACAAACCACGCCAGATAAGCTTCGCCTTTATCGCTGCTGAGGTGAAAAATTTGCGCAATCAACCCAACGCCACAAATCACAAAACCAGCGCCGACAAAATGAAATATTTGCGCAATTTTTTGGTGACGATCTTGCAGCGCCAAACCCACAACATGAAAGGCGGCGAGCATGATTGAATAAGTTGTAATTTTTGTGAAGTTGGAAATATTTTGCCAATTGTGCGCGATGATCAAAGACAGTCCCAGCAATATTGCAAAGCCGCCCAAAAAGCCGATAACATTAACAAAACTTATGAGGCTTGATTTTTTGTTTTGATTTTGTGCAAGCTCTTCAAGCTTGCGCTGCGTGGCTTCGTCGATGATGTTGGAATTTTTTGCCTCAGCTAAAAGATTTTCAAGATTTTTGAAAGAAGACATAATTTTGCAAATGTTGTTCAATATTTATTCTTAAAATTTCAACAATTGCACTCAAATTGCAACAATAAACTAGACATTTTTTGTTAAAAATTTTAGCGTTGGTTTTTATTTAATTAAGATTTGAATTATGCCAGACCAGCCGAAAGACGATTTGCAAGAAATAACGGAAAAAGATGGGCAATATAATAAAAGAATGGATGATGCGCAAAAGGCGGTGAGAGAGCTGTTGAGGAGGGCTGGCAAGGATGTTAAGCCAGAGCCAGAGTCGCAGCAAGAGGTGGAAGTTGAAAATGAAGAAGAACTTGAAGATGAGGGGGTGGAGGTTGGTGATGAAGGGTTTGAATATGATGAAGAGCTTGATGAGGATGAGATTGATAAAAATAACGGAAGAAGCGCCTAAAGTGGTGCTTAGGCGGCCGCCTCTAAAAATCTACGCCGTTTTCTTATAGTTATCCTTCACAAACAACAACATCACAACGCTGAGGATCAACGTTGCAGCAAGCACAAAAATCGCATATTGATAATTTTCGAGTGAATAAATTCTGACGCCATTTTCGGCAACTTCGCCGCACCAGAAAATATCAAGAATTTTGCCAAGGAACGGTTGAAAAATTAACCCAACCAGCGAAATTAAACCATTGGTGAAGCCCATGGCTGTGCCGTTGAAGGCGTCAGACGTGTTGTTGCGCGCAATTGTGAATGACAAAACTTGTCCGCCAATTGCAAAGCCGATTCCAAACAACATCACAAAAACTGTTGAATAAGAAAAATGGCTGGCAAATGAAAGGGCCACAAACAGCGCCGATGCTGTGACGGCGCAAATTAGGATGGTTTTTTTGTAAGAGCGCAGATAGTGGGCGACATATGAAAACACTGGGCCGCCGATTGCCATGCCGATAAAAATCATCACCGTGGCCTTTGAAGCCTCTTGGTTGTTGATGCCATAAACTTTCATCATATATGGCACGCCCCACAATTCGGCAAAAGCGGTGATTGGCAGATATAGTGCGCCGCCAATCAGGCCAACGATCCAGATCTGTTTTGTTTTGGCAATTGACCAGAAAGATTCGCGAAATGACACGCTGCGCGCAGAGCGTTTTTTGTCTTGCACAAAAATCCAAATCAGTGGAGTGATTGCAAGGCCAACAGCTGCAAGGCCCAAGCATGAATTCTGCCAGCCATAGTTGTTTACAAAAGTTGCCAAAGGTTTGCCCGAGAATGTTGCGCCAAGCGTTCCCATCATGTTTGCAACGCCTGCAACCAATGGAAAATAATGTGGTTTAAACCAATCAGTTGCAATTTTGAGGCAGCTGATAAAAGCGCAGGCCGAGCCAACACCGATCATTGCGCGGCCAAGCATGGCAAGCAAAAATTGATCTTGCGTGCAAAAAATCACCGTGCCGGTCACGCAAATTAAAGACGAAATTGTGATAACGCGACGTGGGCCAAAATGGTCAACAATCATGCCGCACGGGATCTGCAAAATAAAATATGACATATAATAAGACGTCGACAAAATGCCAAGCGACGTTGCCGAAATTTGAAAATGCTCCATCAATTGCTGCGTCATCACCGAAGGCGAAACGCGCAAAATCACCTCATAAAAATAGAAGAATGACGCCATGATCCAGCCAATCAGAGCAGCATGGGCGCGATATTTTGTTGTGATACAATCTTTTAAATTACTAATTTTACAGTTTGACATATTATTTTTTTTGCAATTAATTGGTCGTATAGATTTTGGTTTAATGAATATATTATTAATATGACAGAAAGTAATGTGAAAGGTTTTTTATCAAAAAATTTGCATGAGGCAGCGCAAAATAATGATTTTGAGGCTGCAAAGGCAATGCTGCAGCGAGGTGACGATGTTAACGCTTTGACTGAGGATGGTTGGACGGCACTTCATTTTGCGGCGTCAAAAGGCTATCGCAAAATTATTGATTTGTTGATTGCGGCAAAAATAAATGTTGATGCGGCGGGAAAAGTTTATCATCGCACTGCTTTGCATTATGCGGCGCACCAAGGTCAGATGAGTGCTGTGAAGGCTTTGCTTGATGCGGGCGCTGATTCTTCTTTGTGCGACAAATCAGGCAAAGATGCGTCGCAGATCGCTTCTGAGAGAGGTTTTGTCGAAATTGCTGATTTGATCACAAATCATCAGCATTTTCATGGATAGTGCTGTTTGAGCTTTGTTTTGTAAAGGCGAGCCTTTTGGTTCGCCTTTTTTTTGCGCGATTTTTTAATCTTTTGCGTTTTTAGCAAGTTTTTTCTGCAAAATAAATGCGCTTATTGCAAGGGTGATGAAGCCAATGTTTATCGGCATCAAGCTGCCATTATAAGCTTGCCCAATCATTGTTCCAACCACGCTTGAAATTGCAGAAGACAGTGATCCAACCACCGCCGAAGCAATGCCAGCAACGTGTCCCATTGGCTCCATGGCCAGTGCGTTTAAATTTCCAAACAGCAAACCGAGGCAAAAAAATACAATCAGAATATAGGCCATAAACAGCGCCAGCGGCACGTGCGCGCCATAAAAAATATTGATTGGCAACAGCAAAATTGAAGCAAAAATAATAACAATCAGCGCGTGATGCGAAATTATCTTCATGCCAAGACGTCGCACTATCATTGAGTTGACGATGGATGCGGCGCCAATTGAAATTGCCGAAATTGCAAAATATAAAGGGAACAAATTTCCAACTTGAAAATAATCTTGAAAAATTTGACGTGACGAGGCGAGATAGCCTATGAGCGCGCTAAATATGAGTCCGGCACATATTGTATATCCCAAAGTTGTTTTGTTGTTGACGACTTTGCAAAAATCTTGCCAGATTATTTTGATGGTGAAGGGGCGTACATCCTCTGGTTTCAAGGTTTCTGGCAGGCGAAAATATGTCCAGAAAAATGCGATGATGGCGGCGACTAAGAAAATATAAAAAATAACATGCCAGCTTGCAACCAGCAAAATAGACTGTCCGATGGCAGGGGCGATGATTGGAATTAAAATAAAAATTGTCATGATAAACGACATAACCCGCGCCATTTCTCGGCCCTGATATAAATCGCGGATGATGGCGATGCTGTTGATTCTTGGTGATGAGGCGCCAAAGCCTTGCAAAAAGCGGCCTAAGAGCATCACTTCAAAAGAATTGGCGTTGATGCTTAGGATGTTGCCGATGATAAAAATTATTAGTCCGAAATAAATTGTGATTTTGCGGCCGAAGCTGTCGGCAAGGGGGCCGAAGACGATTTGGCCGAAGGTGAAACCTAAGAATAAAACGCCGATTACATATTGGATTTTGTTGGAATTTTCGATGTGGAAATCTTGGGCCATGGTGAATAATGCTGGCAAGATTGTGTCGATTGACATTGCCATCAGGGCTACGTAGGCGGCCATCAAGACGATAAATTCTTTGAAGCCGATTGATTGTTTTTTTAGTCTTTTCATTCGTTTGGTAATATGGAGTGATATAAAAATTTTTAAAGAAGCGAGCATGGGGATGGTACTTCGCCCCTCAGACAGTGGCGCGCCAAAACTCGGTTCGAAGCACCATCCCCATGCTCGCTTCTTTAAAAATTTTTATATCACAGATTTAAATTATAAATCTAAACAGGTGAAGCGGTTGCGGATGAATTTTGCATTGTTGACTAGATCTTGATATTGTTGGGCTGAAAGGTCAAGTGCTTTTGGGGAAGTTTTTATTTTGAAATGTTTGAGGATTTTTTTTAGGGTTTTTTCGTCGAATAATATTTTTTGTAGAATTTTTTGCTGCTTACTCCAGCTTGACTTCAGAGTGTTGTTAATTTTTTTCTCATCGAAATTTATTTTTGCTAAATATTCTTTTTTGCAAGAGGTGGCGATTTTTTTATTGAAAAATTTTGCGAGGTTTTTTTCGCTAAATTCGTTTTTGGTGATTTGTAGCAAGCCTTTGTTTGCAAGCTCTCGCTGCATTTTTAGTGAGGTGAGTGTTGTTGTGGCGATTTGTAATCCGTGAAAAATTTTATGGGCTTTTTTTGGATATTTCATTTCAAAGGCGTGGGCGATCAAATGTTCGGATTGACTTGCGGGATAGCTGCCTTGAGCCATTGTCATTGCTGCGCCGGAGAGCAATAATATTTCGGTTAGAATTTTTAAAAGTTTGTCATCGTTAAGTGAGAATTTGCTGTAATTTTTTATCAAAAAATCAATTTTGTTTTTGGCGATTTTGAAAGATTTTTCGTCAAATTTTGTGCCTAAAACAAAATGTGACAAAAGCCAGTCGAACCAACAGCTATAAAAGCACAGCGAATCACCAATTCCGGCTTGAATCAAATTTTTTGGTGCGGTTTTTAGAATTTCTAAATCGGCAAAAACTGCTAAAGGCAAGGTTGCCGGAACGGTTTTTTTGTGGCCTGCAATCAACAGCGACGCGTTCTTCGACAAATAGCCGTTCATTGAGGGGGCGGATGGAAAAATTATGTAAGGCACTTTTTTTTGGGCGCTTACAAACTTGCACAAGTCGCTGATCACGCCGCTTCCAAGGGCAATCATCAAATCGCAATTTTGTTTTTTTAGCAGCGCTAAATTTTTTTCATCGGGCTGTGCATCTTTTAAAATCAACACTCTATAATCAATTCCGGCCAATTCTAAATCGTATAAAAATTTATCAAAAAATTGCGAACAGCTGGCCCAGATTTTTTCATCGCTAACAAAGCAAACATTGCGCCAAATGGCCTTTTTTTGCTGTTTTTGTAAATTTTGAAATAGGCTAAAGCCTTGATTTGCAAGCTTGGCAGCAATTTTAACTTCAACTTGGGGCAAAAATTTCATCGTAATTTCTTGTAAAATAAGTTTATTGATCTATCCTTGCTGGCACTACTTCAATATAATTTTTTCTTTTTTAAATTTCTAATGGAAAAGTTTCAACTATTTCTTCTCATTTTACAAGTTGTCATCGCAGTTGTCATGATTATTCTTGTGCTTTTGCAAAAATCTGATGGAGACTCTCTAAGCGGCATTGGTGGCGGATCTGGTGGCCTCAATTCGGTGATTTCAAGCAAAGCTTCGGCAAATATTTTAAGCAAAATCACCATGATTTTGGTTGGTGTTTTTATGTTTAATTGCTTGATTTTGGCGACAATTTCAAACGCTAGCAGAAAAAAAATCGCGTCAGAATTGGAGCAAGTTATTGAGCAAAAAGAAGGCGCTAAAGACTCGTCTGGAAGCGCTAAGGCAGCAGCTCCAGCGGTTCCACCAATCAATTAATTTTTTTAAAAAATGAAAGTTACTTCACTAAATCAAACACACAAAAATCAAGGCGGCAAAATGGTTGAATTTGCTGGCTATGAAATGCCAGTTCAATATCCAGACGGCATGCTCAAAGAGCATGAATGGGTGCGCGGCGGCAATGTTGGAATTTTTGATGTGTCGCACATGGGGCAATTTTTTATGGAAGGTGAGGGCGTTGCACAATTTTTGTCGCACATCACCCCAACTGATTTCTCATTGAGCACGCCAGCTCTTGCGAAATATACAGTGCTCACCAACGAAAATGGCGGAATCATTGACGATTTGATCATCACCAAAATTTCGGATACAAAATTTTTCATCGTGCTCAATGCTGGTTGCAAAGAAAAAGATGCGGCTTGGATTCGCAAAAACTTGCCTTCAACGCTCAAATTCACTGAGCTTGCTGATCGCTCATTGATTGCAATTCAGGGTGAAAAAGCTGAAGAAGTTTTGCAAAAATTTATCGGCGGCGGCGCTAATTTGGCGGATTTGGCCTATATGAACACCAAAAGCTATGTTTTGAAAAATGGCGAAGAAATTATGATCGGACGCACAGGATACACTGGCGAAGACGGTTTTGAAGTTAGTATCAAAAATTCTGCGGCAACGCAATTTTGGCTTGATTTGTCTGCGGATGCAGCAGTGAAGCCAATTGGCCTTGGTGCACGCGATTCACTGCGCCTTGAAATGGGCTATCCACTTTATGGACACGATTTGGACGACGCAACTTCGCCAATTGAAGCGGCGCTTGGTTGGGTTGTGAGCAAGTCAAACACTGGCTTCATCGGCTCTCAAAAAGTTTTGGAACAAAAAGCAAATGGCGTTTCGCGCAAAAGAATGGGCGTAAAATTGCTTGATCGCGGCATTGCGCGCGAAGGCACAGAAATCAAGAAAGACGGCAAGAAAATTGGCGTTTTGTCAAGCGGTGGATTTTCGCCAAATTTGAAAGTTTCAATTGGGCAAGGATATTTTGATTCTAGCGTGAAAGCTGGTGACAATGTTGTGGCTGTTGTGCGCGACCGTGAAATTGCTGCGGTTATTCACTCGCCAACTTTTGTTGCGGCAAAAACTAAAGCTATCAAAAAGTAGGACGATCAAAAAATAATTTTTTAACTTTAAATTTATACATATATGAAATTTACAAAAGACCATGAATGGGTAAAAATCGAAAATGGTGTTGCTACGATTGGCATCACGCAATATGCTGCGGACGCACTTGGCGAGCTGGTTTATGTTGAATTGCCAAAAGTTGGCAACACTTACAAAAAAGGTGATGCATTTGCAGTTGTTGAATCTTCAAAATCGGCTTCAGACGTTTATATTGCTGCTTCTGGATCGGTTGTTGAAGTGAATCAAAATTTGACATCTCAGCCAGAATTGGTGAATAATTCTTCTTATCAAGATGGTTGGATTGCAAAAGTTAAATTGAGCGACGAGTCTGAATTGGCGGATGCTATGGATGAAGCTTCTTACAAAAAATATTTGGAAGAGAAATAGTTTTTCTTCAATTTAGTTTATAAAAAAGGGCGAGCCTGCATTTGTTGGGCTCGCCCCTTTTTTTTGCTTCGCTCGCTGATGATATGGCGGAGTTGGCTTATTTGGGTTTTGTTATTTTTCTAAAACTTGGCATTCGCCGTTTGAAATATAAGCGTCAAGGCCAATTACAACGATTTGTTTATAGCGGCTGTCGCCCAAAACTCGGATATAAATTCCTGAAGTGTCTTTCACCTTGGCGTTAATGAACACGCCAGTTTGCACGAATTCTGCTGGATAATATTCGCAAATTTTGTTGCGGCATAATGCGAGGGTTTTTTGGTCTTTGTTCATCACAATTGCTGATGCTTCGACCATTTTCATTTGCGGGCATTCGCGTTTTGAGCAAAGGAATCCGGTTTTTGGAAAGCATTTTAAAACGCGCCAATTTTGGGCGGCGTCAAAGAATTTGTCGGCTTGCGCAAAGATGCGCTCGAAATCAAAAGTTTTGAGGTCGGCGATGTCTTTTGTTGAGTTGTAAGCTTCGGCTGGTGCAACTGTTTTGCCTTTTTTGCCAGCTTCAGCTTTGACGTCTTTTTTTGCTTGTTCTTTGGCTTGCGCTTTCAATTCTGTTGTGATTACTTCTTTTCCAGTTTGCGCGAAGGCAGATGATTGTAGGGTTAAGCAGGTTATGATAACCGAGAATAAAAATTTTGTTTTCATTATAGTTGTATAAATAAAATTAATGTTTTTTGATAAATCGAAATATGCGTCAAAAAATTTAAAGAGCAATAATTTTTTATAAATCGAAATATGAGTTAAAAAAAACTAAAGAGCAATTTTATTTGTGAATAAATTTGCGTCACCCGTGATTAAAAGCGAAATTGCGTCGGAGATTTTGTGATTTATTTCTTCTAATTCTTTGCGTTCTTGCGTGGAAAATTTTGACAAAACATAATCGGCGATTTCAAATTCGGCATTTTGGGGGCGGCCAACACCCAAGCGCACGCGCCAATATTCTTTGCCAATTGTTGAATCGATTGATTTTAGGCCGTTGTGACCTGCATTGCCGCCGCCAATTTTTACTTTTATTTTGCCAAAATCGATGTCGATTTCGTCGTGCAAAACTATGATATTTTGCGGGGCAATTTTATAGAATTTTGCCGCCTCAAGCACCGCCACGCCTGAATTGTTCATATAAGTTTGCGGTTTCAAAGCTATCACTTTTTTGCCATCAATTTCGCCGTTGAAAACCTCGCTTGAAAATTTTTTGCCAAGTGCCACGAAGCCATGACTGGCAATGATTTGATCGATGGCAAGAAAGCCAAAATTGTGGCGCGTTTTTTCATATTCTTTGCCGAAATTTCCAAGGCCTACTAAAAGATGCATTTTTTAAAATTAATTGACTGTTAGAATCCATATTATACAATGCCGCGCTCTTTTAAATTTACAATTAAAAAAATGACAGATATCAGAAATATTGCAATTATTGCGCACGTTGACCATGGAAAAACAACTTTAATTGACGCCATGTTGAGTCAAAGTGGAACGTTTCGCGCCAATCAGCAAGTGGAAGCGCGCGTGATGGACAGCAACGCACTTGAAAAAGAACGCGGTATCACAATTTTGGCGAAATGCACGTCAATCACTTGGCAAGATCACAAAATCAACGTTATCGACACCCCAGGTCACGCCGATTTTGGTGGTGAGGTGGAGCGCGTGCTTTCTATGGCGGATAGCTGTTTGTTGTTGGTGGATTCTTCGGAAGGGCCAATGCCGCAAACAAAATTTGTGCTTTCAAAAGCCTTGGCTCTTGGTTTGAGACCAATTGTGATTATCAATAAAGTTGACCGTCAAGATGCGCGTGTTGATGAAGTTTTGAATGAAATTTTTGATTTGTTTGTGTCGCTCAATGCAAACGAACAACAACTTGATTTTCCTGTGCTATACGCTGTGGGCCGTGATGGCTGGTGCGTTCGTGATCTTGAAAAAGACGAGCGCAAAGATTTGACGCCACTTTTCAACTTGATTTTAGAGCATGTTGAGCCGCCAAAATTTGACACAAATGCACCATTTTCAATGCTTGCAACGCTTCTTGAATCAAGCCCATATTTTGGTCGTATGCTTACAGGCCGCATCATGTCTGGCACGGCGAAAAGTTTGATGAATTTCAAAGCAATCAATTTGAATGGCGAATTGGTCGAACAAGGCCGCTTGACCAAGCTGCACACCTTCAGAGGTGTTGATAAAATTCCTGTTGATGAAGCGGTTGCTGGCGATATCGTTTCTATTGCAGGGCTTGAAAAGGCTTCGGTTGCGGATACAATTTGCGATATGTCAATCAATACGCCGATCAAATCTACACCGATCAACCCGCCTACAATGGCTATCACTATTGGTGTGAACGATTCTCCTCTTGCTGGTCAAGAAGGTTCAAAAGTTACTTCGCGTATGATTCGCGACCGCTTGTTTGCTGAAGCAGAAAGCAACGTTGCCATCAAAGTGAAAGAATCTGATTCAAAAGACGCTTATGAAGTTGGTGGTCGCGGCGAGTTGCAGCTTGGTGTGTTGATTGAAAATATGCGTCGTGAAGGCTTTGAGCTTTCTGTTTCTAGACCGCGCGTGCTTTTCAAAAAAGGGCCAAATGATTCAATTCTTGAGCCAGTTGAAGAAGTTGTTGTTGACGTTGATGACGCTTTCAGTGGCGTTGTGGTTGAAAAACTTTCTTCGCGCAAAGGCGAAATGATTGAAATGAAGCCATCTGGTGGCGGAAAAACACGCTTGGTGTTTTATGTGCCATCACGCGGTTTGATTGGATATCAAAGCGAATTTTTGACTGACACAAAAGGCACGGGCGTTTTGAACCGCTTGTTCCATGATTATATTCCATACAAAGGCGAATATCAAGATCGCAAAAACGGCGCATTAATTTCTAACGATGCGGGTGAGTCTGTGGCTTATGCGCTGTGGAACTTGCAAGATCGTGGTGTGATCTTTATCAAGCCGCAACAAAAGGTTTATATGGGCATGATTATTGGTGAAAACGCCAAAGCTGGTGATTTGGAAGTGAACGTTTTGCGTGGCAAACAATTGACCAACATTCGTGCGGCTGGTGCTGACGAAGCGATTCGCTTGATTCCACCACGCTTGATGATTCTTGAAGAAATGATCACTTATATTTCTGACGATGAATTGGTTGAAGTTACGCCAAAATCTTTGCGTTTACGCAAAAAATATCTTGATCAAAATGAGCGCAAACGCATGTCAAAAGCGAATGCGGCGAAGTTTGATTTTGTGCAAGAATAGTTTTTGGGTTTTTTTTAAAAGGGAAGGGCGGCCAGAGATGGTCGCCCTTTTTTTTGTGATTTTTGGTTGGGGGGGGGGGTTGTTGGGGCCTCTGTTGTTAGTTGTGGGATGTTGTTTTGGAGGGCGAGGTTACTATTTTTGAATATGGTATTCCACCTGTTCCGTTTGCTGTGGGGGTGCTTGCTGGAGGGTTGCTGCTTTTATAATTCGCAAATTGCACTTTCTTTTTTGCCAGTTCTTTTTGCGAGGAGCTATCCTGCGCTTTAGGCGCGTTATCCTGCGTTTGAGATGGAGAGCTGTCTGCTTGAGGAGTTGATTTTGACTCAACCTTTCCATCTTCAGCTTGACCGCTTTCAATCCCTTCGCTTTGCGCAACATCTGGCGAATCTGGCGATGTTGTAGAGGTTTGTAGTGTTTCTGGCGACATTCCAAGGCTATAAACATTGAAATGCGTCAAGCAATATCCCGCAAGATCTAGGCTGTTAACAAAAGATCGCTTCGCCTTTAGGTCGTCAATATTTTCAATATCTTGCAGTGAGGCAAATATTTGATTTGTGGCGCGAAACCATACAAATGTTGAGTTTGCGCTGCTTTGAATTTCTTGAACATAGCTAAAAATTTCTGGTGCAAAATTTTCGATATCAAGCTTGCCGTTTAAATATAATTTTACTGCCAAAATTTTTGCTGCAGGGGCTGGGGTTGGCGATCTAGCAAAATCAAGCACTTGGTCAATTGTTGACGGCAAAGGAATTGGCGCGTGGGGATTGTTTATGTTGGGGTTGATATAATCTGTGATATATGAATAACTAACTTCTTCTGCGGCTTCAAGGCATCCAAGCTTTGTTGCTTTTGACAGATAGCGATAATATTTTTCGTCGTCGGCAGCTGCGGAATCAGCCGTGGCGCCATTTTGTGAGTTTTTGTGAAAATCGTCGATAAAAAATTTGCGCTTTGCGCCCAAAAAAGCAACGCCGCGAAGAGTGTCGCTGTTGCTTGCATTTTGTGCGATTGACAAAAAATAATTTCCAATTTCTTGACCGTCTTTTTCTTTTGCGGCAATAGCATTTCCCAAAATCAAATTATGCAAAGTGCGTTCTAAAATTCTGATTTGAAAATCGGTGTGAGTGGCTCTTGGGCGGGTTTTTAGATTTTCGATTTCAAGAATTATTTTATCTTGCATTATGCAATGTTCGTCGAAAATTTTTGGTCGCAATTGCAAGGTGGTTGCGGCCCACAAGATTAGATCATTGGCGTCGCAAGTTGGTTTTGGAAATTTATATTGGTGACGCAAAAGTAAATAGCGCAAATCGTGGAGCAGTGATTCTTTTAGTTCGAGATGTTCTGGGTTGTCGATTGTTTCGCATGGCTCGATTGTTGATTGCAAAAAATATAAATCGGTTTCGTCAAAATTTATTTCTGCGGCGTTTAAATATTGGTCGATAAAATTTTGGGCGGTTTCTTCTTCGTGCAATTTTGTTAGCTTTGGAGAAAAATTTGTAATTTTTATTCTGCTGCCTTTTTGCTCGACTGGTTTTTTTTCGCCGCGCAATTCTTCTGTGGTTATGAATTGAGGCTCTTTTGGTTTCTTTGGTTCCTCAACCTCCTCAACCTCCTCAACCTCGGCATTCTGCGCAATTGCTGGAACAAGTGGGTTTAAAATTGCCAAAATTTCCGCATTCAAAACATTTGAATATTTTGCAATAAAATTTCCTAGATAAGGCAAATAATATGGTGGAATTTTTTTATATTGCGGATCAATTTCGTAGCCTGCGATTTGCATTACTTCGAGGCAAGATCTTAGGTGTCGCGCGGTTTTGGGTAAACTCTCATCATCTTCATAAGCTGAATAAAAGCAGGTAAGGAGCAAAATTTTGCGAAAAGCAATATTTGCATCTGCGGCCATAATTGTTTCGTAGCGTTTCCAATCACTCATAAATTTTTGGCCATTGAGAGTGTCTATGCCATCTTGCTCTAGCCCCGCTAAATCTTCTTGACCTATTATATCTTGAAACTCTGAAACTAGCGCAATTTTTGCAGCGGCAGAATTTGGGATTGGTTGCGTTTGCAAAAATGCTAAATCTTCAGCGCTGCAATTTTCGGGGTCAATTGCCTTGATTCTGTCTTCGCCGTTTTTTCTTAAAGCGAGAAGGTGACCATTTTCTTGGGCCAGCAAATAAAATAAGCTTGCTTGTTTTTGATTTTTTGTTATTCCTGAAAGTTGTTGATTTGGAAGGGTGGGATCTAAAAACTGCGCTAAAAACAATTGCGCTGTCATGTGACCATGATTTGCTGCAAACAGCAGATTGTATGCTGGAGAGCGAAGAACTGTTTGAGTTTGTCTTTCGTCAAACACGTCAATTTCAGGTGATCCGTGGTGAAGCTCTTTATATTTTTGATAAAGGCCAAATGCAATTTCGCTGGCCACTCTGGGGTCGTAATTTTGTGCAAGTGTGGCGGCTGAGGTTTCGTCTGAATTGTATGTTTCGTCTTTGTCTTTGGTGAATTGCTTGATGCCGTTTAGTGCGATCAATAATCGCGAATTTTCATAGAGCTTTCCTCTGTTTTTTTCGGCAAGGGCGCGAATTTTTGCCTGAATTTGATCGGGTGATAATTTTTCTTGCGACTCTGGCGCATCAAATTCTGCATTTGGATAAGATTTTTTGCATTGAGATTTTATGTAATCAAATAATTTTTTTTGTGGCAAAGCTGCGTCATAATCACCAAGCGCTTGGATGTCGCGATAAATTGCCAAAATCGCTAATTCATTTTCTATCAAATCGACAGAGGTTCTGTTTTGTTTTTCGCCCTGCATAAAAACAAGTTTCGGAGATTTTGCCATTTCGCGCAGCTCATTTTCAATTGCGCTTAATTTTTTTCTTCCCAATTTGATTTGTGCAATTTTTATTTCGATTATATTTGGCACGCAGTTTGGCAGTGCAAATTTATACAAGAAATTGTCTGCCTCAAGAACGTTGGGGCCGATATGTTTGTTGAATAATTCTTCGCCCAAATAGGGTTTATTTGGATGGGTGATATATTCCAAATAAAATTGATGCATTAAATATTCTCTTTTTGCGGGGTTGAACTCTTCATCCGCAAAGGCATCGTTGTTTGCCAAAAGATCATTGGCGGCTCTGACGCACAGCAAGGTGAGGGCGAATTGTCTTTTTGAATAAAGCTCTGCAAAGGTTTCATCAAATGCAAGAAGAGCGATTCTTGCAAAATTGCCGATAGGTTTTTGTTCTTGTTTAAGCTTTGAGATTGTCAGCCTCAGGCCTTCTATATAATATTTTGACAATATGTCGCCACCATAACATTCTTGCATTATGTCTATTACAGATTTTTTTGGCGTTACAGGTCCTTGTTCGTTTGGCATAATTTAGTGTTGAGGTTGTTGTGCTTGTTGCGCCACCAAAGATTGCGCAAAGGCTCCAATTGCAGCTGCCGCAGGGCTTCCATTTGGAAGTGTTATGTAGGTGTTAACTTTTTTCAATTCTTCTGCGACGTGGTTTTTATATTGAGAAAGCTGTTGAGAATTTTCAAATTGATTGATGTTGGCAAAGCATGGTGAGTTTTTAAAGGTGTATATTACCAAATTTTCCTGAGCAGTTTCCTTGATTGCTTGCAGCGCTTTGAAGGCGCGCTCTGTCTCTTGTTCGTCCAGAGGTGTTTTTGGATCTAGATAAGCTAAAACTATCAAGATGCAAGCTTCGGGAATTTCGGCATCAGCAAATTCTTTTATATAATTTATATAAGTGGCTGGTGGAATTTGATGAAGATGGATGTGGCCGCAAGCGTCAGCGGCTTTTTGTCGAGAAATTTCTCCGCCAAGTTTTATAGATTCAGCAAGGCAAGCGAATTGCTGCTTTCTGTGTTCAACCAATTCGGGATGGGCTGTTCCTGGGCTTTCGGCCTGTGCTTCTGATAGTTTTGCTAAAATTGTATAAGCGATATTGCGCTCATCTTGAATGTTGTTTTCATCTTTGGCAATTGCTTCAAAATATTCTCTAGAGGGATTGTCTTGGGCTTGTGTTTTTTTGTTGCACTCTTCCCAGATGACGGTTTCTAGAGATTGTTCTAGGTCCATCATCATCGACAATCTGCTGTCTTGCCACCATTCTTCGCTGCGCGCTTGTTGCAATATTTGCGAAATAGTTTCTTTTATCACTATATATCCCGCGCTAGAGATTTGTAGCATGGCGGGTTTGGTCATTTGGCCGCACCATTGAACAATTTCGTGAGGTTCGCAATTTTTTCTTGGAAAATTATTTTGCTCTCGCAGCAATAAATATTGCGCTTCGTCAAATGTTTGTAGCAATGTTTTTTGTGAGGCGATAAAAAATTCGCTTTCTTTTTCAAGTGACAAAGCTTTGTTGTTGATTGCTATAATTTCTTGCGGGGTTAGATCTGGCGCAATTCTTGCCAGCAAGGCTTCTAGTTGCTCGTCGGTTTGTGGTTCTAAGATATTGGCGTCGCGATTAGATAAAAGTTCTTTTATATCGTCGCTGCGCAGCGCCTGCAAGAAAAATTTTCTATGCCCTGTTGCGCAAAATTTAATTAGTTCGTTTGTTTGTGCAATTTCTTGTGGGTTGAGTTGAGGGCGAGGGTGGAGATTGTTTTTCTCCGCAACCGTTGTTTGCGTTGCCTTGTGCTTTGCAAGCTCTGCGGTTGCTCTGGCCAGAGTTTGTCTTGCTGATAATGCGGCCGACGCATCTTCTGATATTGTTTCATCAGTTTCGCGGGCAATAACTTGGTTTTTTGTGCGCTCAGAATCTTCCTCCTCATATTCTTTTATGGATTTTTCTAGAGCTCTTGCGCGCCTTCTTTCTTGTTTGGCTCTTTGTTTTTCTAGTAGAGTAGCTTTTTTTATAAGGTCTTGCATTGTTTGTCTGGCCAAGCTTAGCAAGTCACTCATATATTGCTTTTGATCTTGTATTTGAGCTGAGGTGATTCTTGATTCTTCTTGTCGCGCTTCTTCTTGCCGCGCTTTTTCAAGCTGCGCCGCTTCAAGCTCTCTTTGTTTGGCAGCTTGAACTTGCGCTGCAGCTTCTTGTCGCGCTTTCTCCTCATCCCTTTCTTCTTGAGCAAGTCTTTCTTGTGTCGCAAGCAATGATTCTTGAAGCGCGTTTAGCTTTTGGTTTCCAGCTTGAACCTGAGCCATTAAATCTGCAAGTTCTTCAAAATTGGGAGCATTTTCTTCTTCGGTATTGCTATCTGGCCCCAACTTGCCATCAGCTTCAGCCTCTTCATTTTCGTCCTCTGACCCTTCTTCAATGGATAATTCCAAATTTTGCTTTTTAGATTGACTCACCAAATATTTTTTAAACTTTTTCAGTTTGCCTTTTTGTTCATCGGAAACAATTTGTCCTTTGTCAAAAGATGTCAATAAGCCTTCGATTGAATCTACTACGCGCGATAAATAATCAGCATCGCTGGTTTCTAGACATTTTTGTAACAATTTATCGTTAAAATTATTAAGATAAGAATCTAATGACACCTTTTGCTTGATTGCCTGTGCTATCAAATCGCAATTTGCTGCAACTGATTGTGGGGCAAACAGCTCCAAATCTTCATTTTCCAAAGAATCTACGGCTTCTAACGCATTTAGATTGCAGTTTATAAAATAATCAAGATAAACCAGATATTTTGGCTGAATTTCTAGATATTTTGCATCAATTTTCCCCCTAATTTGACGCAGCTCTACTAAATATTTAAAAATATTTTTATCAACATTATTTTTTCTGTTTTGCTTCTCTGTCCCTTCTGGTTCGGCAATGTCAGGATTGTCAAGATCTAAATCAAGCGTATAAGACATGGCGATATGCAACATCGCTTTTCGAAAAATTATATTCGCATCTGATTCTTTGTCGGCCAGTCGATATAATACGGCAAAATCTATAAGTTGCTGAAAATTTAGCTCGAAAACTTCTCTTTCTTGGCGCCACTCTTCAAACAAAGCAACTTTTGCCATCGCGTCGGCAGAATAAAGCGAGGCATTTCTTAAAAATCTTATATTTTCATCAAATTTTTTTTCATCTTGCGGATCTGCGGCGTTTATTGCAGCGAGGTCTTCGGGATATTTTTGGGCATCAGGATTTTCGTGGCCATTTTTGCGCGCCAAGCCATAAAACAATTTTGCATAATTTTGATTTTTTACCACCCCATCCAGTTTTTTATCTGCAAGCTCTGGATCAAGAAACTGTGCCAACAAAAACTGCGCCTCTTTGTTGCCATGATTTGCGGCAAGCCTCAAATGATATTCTGGCTTCCAAAAAGTGTCTTTATCAAGAGCTTCTTCTGCATATTTGGGATTGTTTAGATAAAAATCAAACGCAACATCGCCAACTGCTCTTGGGTCAAAATTAGATGTAAGCATTATGCCCATTGCTCTGTTTGGTTTTTTTTCGTGCAGATTATCTTTCTTTGTTGCGGCAAATTTTCTGACTCCATCAGCAACTGTCAACAAGCGACGATGCTGCGAAACTTTGCCTTGATAATTTTCTTTTGCCAAACCAACTATTTTTTTATAAACATCCTCATCTTTTGGAGACTCTTGCGACGAGGCTTGCGACACCTCAGCATTTGGATAAGATGCTTTTAATTTTTCTTTCAAATAATCAAATAATTCTTTATGAGGTGACTTAGAATAATCTCCCAAGGCCAAAATTTGTTGATACACCTCCAGAGTTTCGATTTCGTTTTGAACCAGGGCAACGCATCCAGAATCAACAACGTTTTTTATTTGCAGCAATTGAGAGAGCGATTCTTTGATTTGTTGCAAAGGCAAGTTTTGCAATTTTAGTCGCTCAATTTCCAAGTGTATTGGAATATGTTTTTGTCCGTCTCCAAAATTTTCAAGCAATTTTTCTTCGTTGATGAAGCCTTTAAGGCAATAATCTATAGGGCTTGGCGTGGAATTTAAAAAATTTGGATTAAGCAAATTTTCTAAATAAAATTGATAAATTGTAAATGTTGTTTTGATTGATAAAAAACTCTCATCTTCAAAATCACTAGAGTTTGCAAGAGTCATATTTATCGCTCTTGCGCAAAGCAAAGCTTTTGCAATATTGCCAGCTTCTAAGGTTGATATAAAAATTGCTTTAAAGCCAAGCAGAGCAAGTTCTTGAGGTGTGGCTTCGCTATTTTCTTTAATGGCATTTATCACTCCTTCCATATATTGTCCGTTCAGCAAAGGGTCGTCGCAATATTCTGTCATTTTTGCAACGATTTTATCTAGCTCTATTGCTGAAGCGGCCTTGGGTTTAGTGGTTTTTTGATCTGCTTTTTGTGCAACGCTGCTTTGAGGAAATGGCATATTTTATTTTTTATTGTTGTTTTTTTTGTTGCCCTTTCCTTGCTTGTAGTGCTTGCGAGTAGGATGGGTGGGGAGAAGACGCTAGCTCAGAAGGCACTTGCTCCACTCTTGCGCCATCAGGCTTGACCCCCACCGTTTGCTGCGGCGGCTGTGTCGGCAACACTTTCTCTGGCTCACTTTCTTTCGGCGTTTCTGGCAACTCATCAGGCTTGACTTCTGGCCCTTGTTGCGCTTGTTGCAATTGCCGCTTAAGTTCCGCAATTTCACGTTGCAATTGCTGCTCACGCTGCTCAAACTGCAACTGCGACGCCTGCATGATTCCAAGGCGATCCACGTTGTTAATGTTTCGCTCAATATTTTTTAACTCGTCAACACTTTCTATATCCTTAACAAATTTAAACATTGGAATTTGCCCAGGAAAACGCTCGTCAAAAAAAGCGCGATTTTTATTTATATCATCCACAAATGCAAAAACCTCACCAGCAAGGCTGTCTCCAATTTTGTTGTTCAAATAAAGCCTAACCGCCAACAATTGAGCCGCCGCAATATTCAATCTTGCTGCACCAAAAACAAAATCAATATGCTCCGTTGAAAAAGTTTTGCTATCCATAAAATTATTGCAAATTTCGTGAATAGTCTCTTTGGCATTTTCACATCCAAGTTGCGCCGATTGGAACAAATATCTATAATATTGGGCGTCTTTTTTTACCTTATCCTCATCATAAGACGAATGCAATGGATCATCCCTCAAAAGCTCTATCGCCAAGGTCAGATAGGCCGCAGAGCGCTCTTCAGGATGGCCATTTTCATTTTCAGCTATGGATAATATATGTTTTTTCCAGCCACCAGTCTCCTGATTTTCTTGCAACATTGCATTTCGAGAAATGACATGCATCAAAATTTCTTCCAACAATTTTAATTTTGACAAAGTCTCTGGATCCTTTGTTTGCAAGTCTTCTCGATATAGAAGTTTTTTCAATTCATCAATTTTATCTCTAACTTTATCAAAAATTATATTTTCATAATCAACAAGATTTTTATTTTTAAACCATATTTCTTGACTCCATTTTATCAACTCTTCAACGCTGCAATCTTTTTTAGGAAATTTTAGCTCGTGGCGCAGCTTGAGATAGCGCAGATCATAAATCAAATCGCCAATCCAATCTTGATGCTCTGGACGGGTTTTTTGAATCTCTGCAGCTTCTTCCAAAGTGTCTTCAAGCAAATAAATTTCATCCGCGCTCAAATTCACAGCGTCCAAATAAAGCCTCTCATCAACAAACTCGCGAGCATTTTGGCGCTCGTCTTGCTCTTCTATAGTCGGCAATTTGTGGTAAAGTTTTTTAAATTCCGGCTGTTTGGGTTTTGACTTTTGCATAAAAAGTTGCGCGCGCAATTGCATTTGTTGCAACTGTTCTTGTGTCAGCGCCAAAACCTCAGAAAGAGCGGGTGTGTGAGTTGTTTTGGTTGCGCCATCAAGAGGACGGATTCCATTTTCTGGCTCCGCACTTGCCACCGCAGATTGCGGCGCGATTGTTTCTTGAACATTATTTTCTTTAGCAAGCGAATAAAACAGCTCTGCTTCAACTTGGTTTTTTTCAACGCCATCAATAACAGCATCCGTTTTTTCTGGATCCAAAAACTGCGCCAATAGCAATTGCGCTTCGCCATTTGGATAATTTGCAGCAATGCGCAAATATTCAGCTTTTTTGGTAGATTTATACAATTCAAGTGCAATTTCTGCAGCTTCTTCTGGATCTAGGCTGGAAGACAACAATTCTTTTGGATCAAAAATCTCGCGATCCGAGTCTTTGCCAAATTTTCTCACGGCATTTGGAATTACGAGCAATCGAGTTCCTTCAAGCCTCCCCCCCCTTATAGTTTTGTTTTGCAAATACAACTATTTCTTTATAGACATCATCTTCT
>CAYPUN010000015.1:0-20062 GCA_964413985.1 uncultured Rickettsia sp.
CTTAACAATTTAAAATCCTTAATATAACATAGCCCAACCAAAAGCTGCCATAGCTCAGCGGTAGAGCACTTCATTGGTAATGAAGAGGTCGCGGGTTCGAGTCCCGCTGGCAGCACCAGTTATTTATTCTTTTTTTTGAAATTATTATTGAGGGTCGCGGGGTTCGAGTCCAGCTGGCAGCACCAATTCCTTTACAATCACATGTCATTTTCACTAATAAAATCACAATATACCCAACACAAAGCTGGCTGGCAAAAATCTTTTCTCGATGGCTTAAGTCAAGACGCATCTGGTGCGCCGCTGCCTTGGATGACTTATAATTTTATCGAATTTATCGAAAGCAAACTACAACCTCATCATCAAATTTTTGAATTTGGCTGCGGCGCTTCAACTTTATTTTTCGCGCCAAAAGTTGCAAAAATTGTGGCCCTTGAAAGCAACAAAAAATGGCACGAAATTATTTCACACAAACTTCGTGAGACCAACATCCACAACGTTGAATTGATTTTGATGGAAGATGCCCTCACCAACAAAAATTATGAAAATTTTGCGAAAAATTATGGCGAAAAATTTGATTTTATTTCGGTTGATTCGTTGAAAAGATTTGAATGCGCCACAAATTCTATATCAGCTTTGAAGCCAGATGGCGCGCTGATTCTTGACGATAGTGAGAGAAAAAATTATAAGAAAATTTTTGATTTTTTCGCAGGAAGCGGCTTTCAAAAACAAGATTTTGTTGGCATTGCACCAGCGCAGTTTCGACTCAAAAACACCACGCTGTTTTATCGCTAAATAGCCGCGCCTTGCAATCTATATCAAGCAACTAATTTCCAAACGTCACCGCATAAACCCTTAATCCGCCTCGCTTCGCCTCAAGTTCAACAATTTCATTTGATGATTTTTTCAAACTCACCACTTCATACAAGCGCGACTCAGAAACTTTTATAACGCCATCAACCACGTCAACACCAGATTCCGCAGCAGTAATTTTTCTGCCATCGATTTTGACAACCACCTCAACTGGTTTTTTATCCTTCGACTCCATCACAAAAAAAACTTTTTTCGCCTGAAAATTTAAACGCAGCGCGCCTTTGTTTTCAAGCACTTCGGCATATTCACCCTTCACAGCCCACTTGCCAGAAAACGCAAAATTGTGCAAAGGCAACTCTGCTGGAAAATAAAAATTCTTCCGATCTTCGTTAGCATTTCTTTGCATGCGCAAAAAACCAAAATAGGTTTCTGGCGTTTGTTTTGTAAGGCCAAACCATGATAGATCGGATTTTTTTTCTTCAACTTTATTTGGAATTTTCAACAAAGCGCGAATGTTATTTTCCATTTTTTCATATTCGCCTTCGCCAAAGTGTGTATAAACCACACTGCCCGCCTGATCAATCAGATAGTGGGCCGGCCAATATTGATTGTTGAAATTGCGCCAAGTTTTCAAATCGTTATCCATTGCAACTGGATATTTTATACCAAATTTTTTTATCGCCGCTTCAACATTTTTTTGGTCTTTTTCAAAATCAAATTCTGGGGCGTGAATGCCGATAATCACCAAGCCTTGATCTGCATATTTTTCATATAGAGCGTTCATGTGTGGCAAGGTGCGAATGCAGTTGATGCAAGAATATGTCCAAAAATCTATCAACACAACTTTGCCTTCTTGATAGGCGATTTTTAGTGGTTTTGAGTTGAGCCATTTGTTGCTCAAATCAATCTCTGCAGCCTTGTATGATGGGGTGTCAGAGTCTAGCTTTGGCAAAGATGCGCCGGCAAAAACTTCGCTGCAAGAGACGAAGAATATGAAAAAAGCTAGGGTGAGAAAATTTAATTTTTGCATAATTTTGCTTGTGTTTTTTGTTTTGACGGCGAGCATTGAATTCTTTTTTAATTTTTTAAAATATCTTTTATGCTCAGCTCATTTGAAATCCTAGAAGATGCGCTATTTTTTTACAAAGAAAACTTTAAAACATTTTTTATAATCACATTTCCAGCGTTTTTATTTTCGCTTGCTTATGCGATTTATTCGCCTAGTTTGAGCATGGGAGGCAAGGCGGGGTTTGCTCTTGCGATTTTGGCTCCAATTGGCATTTGGAAAAATTTGGCGCTGTTTTATACACTCAAACATCACAAAGAAGATTTTCATGCCCTTGATGCTTATAACAAAACTTTTGACAAAATTCCGTCATTTTTATTGCTTTGCGCCATTATGGCTTTCACGCTTTTTGGCGCCTTGCTTTTTTTCGTCATCCCTTTGATTATTTTTGTAGTGTCACTTTCTCTGGCAAGCTATGTCTATTTCTTCGAGAATTTGCAAGGCTTCGAGGCACTTGCAAAAAGCACAAAATATGTAAAAGGAAAATGGGGAAATGCGGCAGCAAAAATTACGTGGCTGATGATTTTTGGACTTTTTGTAAATGGCATTTTAACTTTTGGCACGCAAATGCTTCTTGCAAAAACCGCCGCCATCACCGTGACAACATTGTTTTTGGAGTGCTTCATCATGCCGCTAAATATAACATATATGTTTTTTGTTTATCGCAGTTTCAAAACTTTGCATGACGCCGAAACGCCCGCGCCAGTTGATCCGCTTGAAGAAGCGATTGCCCTCAGAACAGGCGGGCTGAAAGCAATGTGCGCTCTTGGAGTTTTGTTTGTGGTGTTTTTGCTCTTCTGGATTGGCGGAAATTATACTAGCATTTCAACTTACAAATATAAGTTTACGCAGGAACAAAAAGAGGAGTTTAAGATGTTGACGGATTAATCATTGAGTGTTTTTTTATAACTGGCTTGGAAGCTTTGCTCCCTACAAACCAAAAGTCTGACGTGACCAACTTAAAAAAATCGCAGATTTTTTTAACATGGCGGAAGAAGAGGGATTCGAACCCTCGATAAGGTTTAACCCCTATACACGCTTTCCAAGCGTGCGCCTTCAGCCGCTCGGCCATTCTTCCGGTTTAGAAAAAATGCTAAAGCATTTTTTGGATAATTTAGGTAGCTGGCAATTATTCCTTTATCGCAGGCGATATGACTCTTAGACGCGACTGAGCCACGGTTGGAGCGGCTAAGAGTCATATCGCCTGCGATAAAGGAATAATTGCCAAAAATTTAAGGGCACCTTAAATTTTTTACAAATTAATTTGCCCTCGCAACCATATCTTTACGCGCTTTTCTTCGCCATAAACTTCATCACATAATATTGCTGCGCAATTGAAAGCAAATTGTTCCACGCCCAATAAATCACAAGGCCGGCGGGGAATGCAGCCAAAACAAAAGTCAAAACATAAGGCATAAATTTCAGAATTTTTGCTTGCGTTGGATCTGTTGCTTGCGGGCTGAGGCTTTGTTGCAAAATCATCGTGATGCCCATCAGCACTGGCCACGCGCCAATTGCAAGCGCGCCACCAACTTCAAACGGCAACAGGCCAAACAAGTTAAAAATTGAAGTTGGATCTGGTGCCGACAAATCTTGAATCCAGCCATAGAACGGCGCCTGACGCATGTCGAGCGTCACATAAATCACTTTATAAAGCGAAAAGAAAATCGGAATTTGAATTAAAATTGGCAAGCAACCAGAGGCTGGATTTATTTTTTCGCGCTTATAAAGCTCCATAATTTCGCGGTTGAGCGCGATTTTATCATCTTTAAATTTCTCGCGAATTTCTTGAATTTTTGGCTGCAAAGATTTCATTCTTGCAATTGCGCCATAAGATTTGTTGGCCATTGGAAGCAATAGCAGCTTGATTATAACTGTCATCGCCAAAATTGCTAAACCAAAATTTCCAAGAAATTTGTTGAGAAACGCAATCGCCGAGAAAAATGGTTTTGTCAAAAAATAAAACCAACCAAAATCAATTGCGCGATCAAAAAGTTTGATATCATAATCTTTTGCATATTGGTCCAAAAGCTTCACCTGCTTGGCTCCAGCAAAAAAGTGATGCTCAAACTTTAACTCAGAATTTTTTTGCACAACAAATTCTTGCGACACAAATTCAGAATTAAAAATTTGATTTTGATTATTTAGTGACGAAGAAAAATCCGCTTTATAAGCCAAAGATTTATCTGGCATGATGGCGCTCAGCCAATATTTGTCAGTGATTCCAAGCCATCCACCAGCTTTAGAAGCGAATTCTTTGCTTTTTTCTTCTGTCATGTCTTTATAAGAAACCTCTTGCAACACCCCGTCAAACACGCCAATTGGGCCTTCGTGCAAAATATAAACTGGCTTTTGCACCAAGTTCAAAACGCGGTTGATGCGACCATATCCCGCAACAACAATATCCTTGCCCGAGCCATTAACCACGCGCTGTTTCACGTTAAACATAAAATTTTTATCAAGCGAAATATCGAGGAAAAATTCGACATTTTGTTTGTTTTTCCACGACAGAGTGATTGGATGCTCTGGCGTCAATTTTGCCGAATTGCTTTTCCAATTTGAATCAGGATTTGGCAGCTCCAAAGCAGCGTCAGAGCTGATCCAGCCAAAATCAGCAAAATATCTTTCTTTGCTGTTTGATGGCGCCAAAAGCACCACCTCTTCTTTTTTGTCGATAGCTTTAAAATATTTTGCTAAAGTTAAATCATCAAAGCGCGCACCCTTAAGCAGCAACGATCCGTGCAGGTTTTTGCTTTCAATTTGCACGCGTTCATTTTTGCTTGCAAGCAAAACTTCATCACGATTTTTTAGCGCCAAAATTGCTGCATTGCTTTCGCTAACTTTGAGCGACTTCGCATTTGATCCTACAGCCGCGCTGGTTGAAGGCTTTTCAACAGTGGTGGCTTTTTCTTTTTCAACTTTCAAAGCGGCTTGTTGCAGCATCATCGCTTTTTGCATTTCTTCTTTTCTTTCAATGCGCGGCTTTTCATAAAACCATGTCCAACCTAGTAAAATGACCATTGAAAGCATGGTCGCAAGCAGAATATTTTTGTTGTTTGGCATGTTTTAATCAGTGAAAAAGTTGTTTTTGAGATCGATTGTGAATTGTGCAACCCAGTGTAAATCGTGGCTATATTTATATTCTTTGGCCTTGCCAGATTTTTTGTAAACGACGATCACGGCCAAATTGCAATCATTGATACCATCAACTTCTAGCACCGAAAAGTCGCCGCAGTCAAAGCTGGAGGCGTTTATTTTGGCGTAGAAATCTTCAAGTTGCGATTCGTTAATTAAGCGCAAATTTTTTACTTCGCCATCAACGGCAATAACCGGCTTGATGCCTTTGTTTTCAAGGTCAGAAATTAATTCTTTTATCAAAACGCGATTACTCGCCTCAATAGCATTTTGCGTTTTTTCAACGACTTCATTGGGTGTCATATATCAAAACTAAAATTTATTTCATTTGGCTTTATTTTAAGCGATTGCCTCTTAATTATAGGTGAGATATAGCCCTTAGCCGCTCCAAGCGTGGCCAGTCGCGTCTAAGGGCTATATCCCACCTATAATTAAGAGGCAATCGCTTAAAATAAAGCCACACTGCCTATGCAATATTTTGCAAATTATTCCAAAAATCTTCAATTTCTTCCCACAAACCTTGATCAATCACGGTCAATGTATCATCTTCCTTTTTAGCAATTTCAATAAGTTGTAAGCTGCTAGCTTCATAAATGGTTGCGGTGTCCACAACTTTAATATAATCGCGCAAATTAGCAAGGCCTCTGACAAATCGACGCGCCACAACACCTGGCTCAATATTGTGCCCGCCTTTAGCCACGCGGTTCAAGACACGCTCTTGCGCCAATTCTTGACTTGCCAGTTTGAGAAAAATTAGGTTGATTTTATAACCTTGAAGGCGCGCCCGCTTGATAAAACGCAGATACATTTGCGCCGAAAGCGTAGTTTCAAGCGCAAAATCGATGCCTCCTTTGATAAGAAATTCCATGCGATTGACCATCAGCCTTCCCGCCTCTATTGACGAGCGCTCTGGGTCTTCTGGGCAAAGATTTTTAGCGATCTCATCAGCATTGACAAATTCATTAGCTTGCAACCAATCGGGCAACAACACAACGCGGGCGCTAGAGCTTTTGCCCGCGCCGTTTGGGCCGCAGATGATGTGAATTTGCTTATCGCTTTTGCTGGTCATTATTTTTTCTTTTTTGCCAGTTTTTTTGGCGCTGATTTTTTTGACACCAAGCAAATTTCAAGCGCTTCAAGCACTGTCTCTATTGGCTTGATCGTCAAATTATCCAAAACTTCTTTTGGCATTTCTTCCAAATCTTTTTCGTTGCGTTTTGGAATTAGCACAGTTTTGATACCGCCGCGAACCGCCGCCAACAGCTTCTCTTTCAATCCACCAATTTCCATAACTTTGCCCGCAAGGCTGATTTCGCCTGTCATGGCAACGTCTTTGCGAACCGCCCTGCCTGTTACAACTGAAGCCAAAGAAACGCACAAAGCCACGCCAGCAGAAGGCCCATCCTTTGGCGTTGCACCTTCAGGAACATGAATGTGAAAATCTTGCTTATGGAATTTTTTAGCGTCAATTTTCAAATGCGCTGCAATTGAGCGAATATAGCTTAAAGAGGCCTGAGCCGACTCTTTCATAACATCGCCAAGCTTTCCCGTGATTTGAATTTTGCCCGTGCCTTCAAATTTTAGCGACTCAATATCAAGCAAATCTCCACCATATTCTGTATAAGCCAAACCAGTTGCCACGCCAATCATATCGGCCTTGTGCGCCATGCCAAAATGGAATTTTTCTGGCCCCAAAAATTTGTGCAAGCTTTCAACTTTCACGTTCACTTTTTTGGCTTTTTTAGTAACAATTTCTTTGGCAACTTTGCGCGCCAGCTTAGCAATTTCGCGGTTCAAATTGCGCACGCCCGCTTCAAAAGTATAGTTGCGAATGAGGCACAAAATTGCTGCATCTTCAATTTTAAATTCGTCGCGTGAAAGTCCATTTTCTTTGCATTGCTTGGCAATCAAGTGATCTTTGGCGATGTGAAGTTTTTCGCTTTCGGTATATCCAGAAAGATTTATCACCTCCATGCGATCACGCAGCGGCACCGGAATGCCGGCCATATTGTTGGCAGTTGCAATAAACATCACCTTCGACAAATTATAATCCACTTCCAAATAGTGATCAGAAAAGTTAATATTTTGCTCAGGGTCAAGCACTTCAAGCAGCGCCGATGAAGGGTCTCCTCGCAAGTCATAAGACATTTTGTCGATCTCGTCAAGCAGCATCAGCGGATTTGTTGTTTTCGCTTTGCGCATAGATTGTATAATGCGTCCAGGCATAGAGCCAATATAGGTGCGGCGGTGGCCCCGAATTTCAGATTCGTCACGCACACCACCAAGCGAAACTTTAGTATATTTGCGGTTCAAAGCCTGCGCAATTGAATGCGCAAACGAAGTTTTGCCAACCCCCGGAGCGCCTACAAAACAAAGGATCGGGCCCTTGAGGTCTTTTGTTTTCATCTGCACCGCGATAAATTCTAAAACACGCTCTTTGATTTTTGCGAGACCATAATGATTTTTGTTCAAGATATTTTCCGCCTTCTTGAAATCGTTGTTGGGCTTGCTCTGCTCGCTCCACGGCAGCGACACAATCCAGTCGAGATAGTTGCGAATCACGCCCGATTCTGAAGCATATGGATTCATTTTTTCAAGCTTCTTGATCTCGCTTTGACATTTGTCCGCCACTTCTTTTGGCAATTTTATTTTCGAAATTTTTTCTTTCAGCTCCGCAACTTCGTTTTCTTCATCCTGCCCCAGCTCTTTCTTGATCTGCTTCAACTGCTCATTCAAATAAAAATCTTTTTGCGTTTTTGTAACTTTTTCTTGAATTGATTTGCTGATTTTTGCCTCAGTTTGCGCAATTTCAAGATCGGTTTTAATCAGCTCTAAAGTTTTGTATAATTTTTTCTGCAAATTTTCTTCTTGCAAAAGTTGCTGCTTGAATTCTACAGTGCTGTTGAGATAGGTGGCTATTAGGTTCACGATATCATAAGGTGAGCGAATTTTTGTCAAAGCCGCAAGAACTTCGGCGGTGATTTTTTTGTTAAATTCGGCCAATTTTGAAAAATTTTCAACGCAGCCTTTGATTAATCCGAGCAATTCTTTGTTGTTTTCAAGCGTAAAAGCCGCGTCTGGCATCATTGTAACGGCACAAGAAAAGAAATCATTTGATGGAATTATATCAACAATTTTTGCGCGCATCAAGCCTTGAATTATCACCTTCAAAGTGCCGTCAGCCATGCGTGTTGATTCGATGATGTTGCACAAAACACCAATTTCGTGAATGCTTTTGGCATCAAATGAATCTAAATCTGGATTGGTTTGCGTGACAGCAAAAATTGGCATTTTTGAACGCTTCGCCTCTTCAACACCTTTTACAGATTTTTCGCGACCAACCAAAATTGTAGTTGTCATATGCGAAAACACCACGACATCGCGCAGCGGCAAAGCATAGAAAATTTGTGGTTGCAAAATCGCTTGTTCTTTTTTTATGGCCATGTTTTTAAAATAATTAGTACGGGATTAAAAAATATAATATAATAACTCGCTCAAAAAATTTAAAGGGGCGAGGTCAAAAAACGCGGTGATTATCGCTTTGCTATAGGCGGCGCTATATAGCTCTTAGCCGCTCCAAGCGTGGCCAGTCGCGTCTAAGAGCTATATAGCGCCGCCTATAACAAAGCGATAATCACCAAAAACTATTCCTCATCATTTGCAATTGCCACTGGCAAAATTTCTTCCAAATTTTCAAGCAAACTTTCTTTGTTGCTTGGCATTTCTTCCACCGATTTCAATTTGCGTTCAATGGCTCTGGTTCGAACTCCAGCCTCGTCGATAGATTTTGCTGCTTGCTCGATTTTTTTCTTCGCCGCTTCCAAAACATCGCCAAATTTGCCAAATTCTGATTTCACTTCGCCAAGAATTCGCCAAATTTCGCTCGCTCTTTTTTCAACGCTCAAAGTTTTGAAAGCAATTTGCAGCGCGCTGATAAAGGCCGCAAGATTTGTTGGCCCAACCACAATCACTTTAAATTCGCGCTGCAAAACTTCAAACAAAGAAGAGCGCTTGATGATCTCGGCATACAGCCCCTCTGTTGGCACAAACATCAACGCAAAATCTGTTGTGACTGGCGGATTGATATATTTTTCAAAAATTTCTTTGGCATTTTTTTTCACCGCATTTTCAAACTGACGGTTGGCGATCTCGATTTGGCGCGCATCCACCTCGCCTATTTTTTCATAAAGCTCAACCAAACGCTGATAATCTTCATTAGGAAATTTTGAATCAATTGGCAAAAGCAAAAATTCTGCATCATCATTTTTGCTGGGAAGATTGATCGCAAACTCAACGCGCTCTTGGCTTTGTGGCTTCACGCAAGCATTGTGTTGATATTGCGCTGGCGACAAAAATTGCTCAAGCAACGCCGCCAATTGAAACTCGCCAATCACACCGCGAATCTTCACATTTGACAAAACTTTTTTCAAATCGCCAACGTTTGAAGCCAAGCCCTGCATCTCGCCAAGGCCTTTATATACTTGCTCCAATTGATGTCCAATCAATTTGAAAGACTCGTTAAATCTTTTTTCAACTGTGGCATGAAGTTTTTCGTCAACAATCAAGCGCATTTCATCAAGCTTGGTGGCGTTTTCTTTTTGCAAAAGCTGCAGACGATTTTCGATAATGTTGCTCAAATTTGCGACATTGTTGCTCAAGAGCTCACTCAAATTTTTTAAATTATTTCCAATTTCTTCGCGATCATTTCTGGCGCTTTGCGAATTTTCTTTGCGCGAATCACGAAACTCGTCGCGCATAATGGTTTCTAGCCTCGAATTCAATTCGGCAATTTTGTTTTCTGCATTTTTTGCAAAATATTTTTGCGCGAAAAAAATCGCCAACAAATTGATAGCAAACAAAAATAAAATCATACACCAAAAAAATTAAATCATTAAATGCTTGAAAATTAACATCGATCAAAGAAATATAGCTTCATTGCAATATTTTAACAAACATAATTTTAAAAAATGACAAATTCCAATTCCCGCAAAAAACAAGTTTCGGATTTGAAGCATCATGAGATTAGTGCAGCATTGTTGCTCAAAAATTCTTTAATTTTATTTTTCAGAAATTACGACAAATTGTTGGCCCTGCTTGCAATCTTCGTCGCCATCAACGCAGGCATCTTGATGGTTGGCGAGCACTTCTTCTCCGACAAATTAACCGACACATTAGAACCAAGCTTCACATTTTTATTTTTCAACTTGGCCACTTTTTATCTCTATTATACTTTGAGCTTTTCATTTATCAAAATGCTCAACAGCTCAATTGGCCTCGCTCACGCTTTGTCTTACATCATCAAAAGAACCATTCCAATTTTTATCACCTATTTGCTAACAATTTTCGCCATTTGCGGTTTTGCTGCCGAAATTTATAGCGTTACAATGTCTGTTTTGAAAACCGAAATGTATGCTGATGCAAAAATATTTTCTTTAGCAATTCTTGCAATTGCAACATTGTTTTTTATCGTCTTATCAATTCGCATTTCATGGTTCACAGCCTTTGCTGCCATACTTGAAGAGAAATATTATTTCAAGGCCATCAAGCGCAGCTTTGTTTACACCAGATCGCACATGTTTTCGCTTTTAACAAAAAACATCATCGCCGCCTTCGTGCTGTTTTTACCTTTCGTAATTCTTGATTTAGCCCTAAAATATTTCGTACCCTATTTGCTTCTAAACGATACTTCTTTTTGCGCGCAGCTAGTGCATTCTGTAGTGTTTTTCGTGCCACAGCAACTTTTGATCATCGTAAATTACACACTCTTTAGAGCCTTCAAAATCAACGTCGCTCCAGATTTTGCCTTCAGCCAAAAACACATCCTAATCTTCGGCGCAATGCTGTTGATGCCAGTGCTTTTAGCCCTTGCAGTTCTAGGCTAGAGGTTAACCTTAAGTTAGGTTAAATGAAGTCATGTTAAAGTAGTCAAAAGAAAGGTTAATGCAGCAATTGGGCATGGCGATGCTGCTTCGAACCGAGTTTTGGCGCGCCACTGTCTGAGGGGCGAAGTAGCGTCGCCATGCCCAATTGCGAGAAACGAGATCAATCCGCGAAGACAAGATCAAAACTTCTTCTTACTCAACTCCCGCAAACAAGCCGTAATCAAATTCTCCAGCGTAATCTCATCATTGTTTTTCAAAGCAAGCCCAATCACCCGCAACGCATCCGCCTTCTTATACCCAAGATTCTCCAGCGCCGAAAGCGCATCCGCCGCAGTCTGATTATGCGTCAAATAATCAAAATCCTGCTCATCCCCCGAATTATTTTTGACAAAAAACCCAACATCAATTCCAAGCTTTTTCGGACTATCCTTCAACTCGGTTGTGATTCGCTGCGCCAATTTCGGCCCAATCCCCGAAACCTTGCCAAACGATTTCATGTCACCCGCAACCAACGCCTGAGCCAATTGCTCCACCGTAAAAAACCCAAGAATTTTCAACCCCACTTTCGCCCCCACCCCCTGCACCTTCGTCAATTCCGCAAACCAAATTTTTTCAATCTCACGCGCAAAGCCATAAAGCTCGATGGCGTCTTCCTTCACAATAGTTTCAATAATCAGAGAAATTTCTTTTTCGCGCGGAAATTGCTGCAAAAATTGCGCCGTTTTAGCCGACACAAAAACCACATAACCCACGCCCGCAACGTCAATTATGCATTTATCCTCTTGCAAAGAATCTAAAAATCCGCGAAGCTTGCCGATCATAAAATAAAAATTTGTTAAAAAAAATAATGCTTAATATTGAATGGCTTGAATCAAACAATCCAGTAAATTTTGACGAGGCGCTAAATTTTATGGAAAACCGCGCGTTAAAAATTATCGAAGGCAGCGCCGCGCCTTTAATTTGGCTGACAGAACACAATGCGGTTTACACCGCCGGCATCAGCGCCAAAGACGAAGACATGCTGCAAAAAACCGACATCCCAATTTATAAAACCAATCGCGGCGGCAAATATACTTATCACGGCCACGGCATGAAAATAATTTATGTGATGCTTGATTTGAAGAAATTTTTTGCGCCAAGAGCCCCTGATATTGCTCAGTTTGTAGAATTTCTCGAAAATTGGGTGATTGATTTTTTGCAAGAATTTGGCATCAAGGGCGAGATAAAAAAAGGCCGCGTCGGCATTTGGGTGACGCATGAAGGCAAGGAGAAAAAAATCGCCGCAATTGGAATTAAAGTAAAAAAATGGGTGAGCTATCACGGCATCGCAATCAACATCAACCCAGATTTGACGGCCTTTGACAACATTGTTCCTTGCGGCATCAAAGAATTTGGCGTCACCTCTTTAAAAGAGATGGGCATCAACACCAAACAAAATTTTAACGAGATTTTGAAGCGAAGTTTTGCCAAGCGGCTTGCGATTTTTGAGCAAGTTTAAATAATACAAGAATATAGCCTTTTAAACACACTCAAGAAAATTACAAAATTAAATCTTTCGATTTGTGCAAAAAAAACTTCGTTGTTAAAAAACTAAAATCATTCTTGCTTTTTTTATTAATGCCATAAAAAACTCTAGAACCGCCGCAATCAGCCTCTCTCTCATTTTTAAATTCAGCATCAAACTTAAAATAAAATTTTAGAGCAATATTTTGCGCAGCCTGAATATCGGCATGGCAACTATTTTGACAATTTTTATATTGGCAAATAAAATTAGATTGCCCCCCATGCTCTCCAGCACCTCTCTGACTAGATTTCACAAAACTTCTTATTTCTTTTTTATCATAAATTCCATCATCTTTTGAACAAATAATTTTATCCAAAACCAAGCCATTTTTTACAATAATTTTATCCCCCTCAAACTCAACAATCTCAACAGTGGCGCATCTTCCACACTTACGACAAGTTTGTGAAGTTTGCGCCGCATCAACAGCCAAGCCCATTGCATTATTTATTCCCCAAATATCTTTCCTAACTTTTTCATCAGCCTTGCTTGAATTTACAGAAAAAACATCAGCGGTTTTTAAAGTTTTATAAAGCTTAGAAATTCTTTTTCCTCCAGTTTCAAAGGCGTCAACCTCAATTTCATAGACGGGAATTGCCTTATTATCAATTGCAAGGCGATGAATTATATTTCTAATTTTTCCCGCAGTTTGTTCGCGCAATTTTTCTAAATAAGTTGTTGGACGAGAAAAAATTCCACTTGCCTGAGAGTCCTTCCAGCTAGCCACTTCGTCACGAAGTTTTTTAAGCAATTCAATTTCTATAAAACCATTTTTTTTCCATTTTTTTAACTGAGGATTGAATATTGCATAACCAAAACCATATTCACCCAAATCAATTCCCAAAATATTTTTCTCTTCCCTATATTGCTTTTGAGGCTTTCCTTCGCTATTTGGAATTGTAAAATTATCACTCAATTTTCTCTCGCTCAATTCAGCGGTAGCATTATTTTCAATCTTAAATGGAATAGCAAAATAAAATAAAATCTCCTTAGCTTGCAAAGACAAATTATCATCAATTTCATATTTTCTTTCAGCAATAATGCTTCCTCCAGCCATCGATTCTTCCAAAATATTTTCTTTATCTTGCCATAAAAATCTTTCTAAAAATTGTTTTTGATAAACCGAGGTTTCAATTTTAAAAGAATAATAATAATCATTTTTTGGTTTTTTATATTGCTTTAATTGATAAATATTTGACGCACTTGATTTTTCTATCAACAAGCCATTTTCAATGGTTTTAAGCCCCTCAATTTCTTTTTTTATCATCAAAACAACTTCAAAACGATGCGGCATTTCACCCAAAACTTGCATCAATTGCTTTTGCGCAGCAAAGTTTTGATTAGAAAAAATTTTAAAAATTTCCGTTGCAATTTCTTTGTTTGATTTGCTTGAGTCAATTCCCGCGCTTTCAAGAACCAATAAAGAATTCTCAGAAAAAGATTTTTTTGCCGAGTTTTTAATCTTACTTATTTTTTTCTCATATTGCTTTGCATCTAATTTATTTTTTAAATTATTTTCTAAATCTGAGAAATCACCCCACTCAACAGGCGCATATTTTAGGCATGATTGATTGCCATTAGTAATTTGAATTACATTTCGCTTTATAAATTCTTTTCTCGATAAAATTGAAATATAATTTCTAATTTTTGCACCAATTGCCGATTGCAAAAACCTTCTTAGGCTTAAAATATCAGTTTCTTTTTTTAATTCAGAACCATCCAAAACAAGGCTCGGCAAAGATGTGAAGGAAAATATTTTATAGTCATCGCAAAATTTTGGCAAAAAAACTTTATTATTTTCATAAGGCAAATCGCGCAACATCAAAGCAAAATATATCTTCAAAATTTCGCCTTTTTCGCTAGTTTTGTCGCTGGTTTTGCCATCTCTAAAATTTAGCCATTTTTTTAAATCATTCTCATTTTTAATTAAATTTAATCCAAAAAAATTCTCAAATTTTGCCAAAAATTCATCAAATGAAAATTGATTTATTGCAATTGTTTTATTATTTCTTCTTTCATAACCAGACAAGAAAAATTTTACCCTATCAAGACTAAAATCAGCCTCTCTGCCACCAATTTGTTTTTTTATCTCAAGAGGTTTCTTGTTAGAAATTTCTAAAATATTTTTCCAAATTTTAACTTGCTCATCATCGCTTTTTAAATCAATAAAATGTTGCAAAAACTTAAAAGATTCACTTTGTTTTAAATTATAAATATTAAATTTTTGTGCGATTTTTTTAACAGCCTCAATATTCTTGAAAAACAAGCCAGAATTGTCTTTAAGCCATATTTTTTCATTAAAATCTTTAGCCTTGTTATCAAAATTAACTGCACGAATTTCTCTAACAAATTTTAAGCCCGCAAAAGCAATTTTAGCAACATCCTCGCTCGCTTCTTTTATTTTTTCTGAAACATTTTCTTTGGCAACGCCAATAAATCTTGGATAGCGCTCAAGCTCATTTGGAACTGCCTTCAAAGACCATCTATATAACCCATTTTCAGTTTTTTCTTTTTCACACAATTCTTTTGCATTCAAAAAAAACTCATCGTTTTTTGCTAAAAAATCAATTTCTTTATCGTCAATTTTTAAAGGAATTCCCTCATTATTCCATTTCATCAAAAACTCTCTAAAGCCTTGCAAATATTCGCCATATTCATTAATTAAAGAGCCAAAATCTTGTTGGTTGTTAAAATTATTCGGCTCGCCCTTTATAGCTTTTAAAGCTTCAAACAAAACAACGCGCAAATCTTTTATTTTGTTAAAATTCAAAATATTTGATTGAGAAAATAATTTTTTAAAGTCACAATTTTTTTCTATTAGCTCAATTGCCTTAAAATGCTGCCCATCATTTCCTAAAGTTTTTTCAAGCAAATCAATTCGATTTTCAAAATTCGATAACCAACCTTGAAGCCTTCCGCCAAAAAGAGCTCGATATTCAGACCAATTACCAGCAACAAAATCAACTTCTTGCGCATCTTTCACTTTTAATGATAATTTATGCAAAGCTTGCGCAATCAGGTTTAAAACATCCTCGTTCTTATCAAAATAATCAGGGTTTCCTTGCTTTAAAAGGTTTTTACAATTATCAATACCAACTCTAAATTCTGCAAACGACACACCAAACAAATTTGAAAGCGCATTTTGATTGTTGTCGGTGCCTGCCAATGTTTGAATTTCAAAACCACTAACTTGCGAAGCCTTGGCTAAATATCGAAAATATGCCTTATAAATATCAATCCCAAATTCAATATTTTTTTTCAACTCATCTTTAGCAATTTCTTGGATTACAAAAGTTGTTTTTATTCCTTCTTCTTTTTTAATTTTAACTCCAAAAAAATCTTGCAACTCAACACTGCCAAGAGCTGATTTTTCTAGCGCAAAAGCCAATAGCTCATCATGGCATTTTTTTACTATTTCAAATTTTTCTAAATTATCTGCTTTAATTTTTTCTTTAACGCCAAATATTTCTGCAAGAAAATCTATAACTTTTTGTGGAAAAAAATTATTTTTTATATCTTTTATAATATTTCTAAATCCGCTTTTCAACCTTGCTTCTAAAGCCTCTTCGTCAACAATAAACTGCGAATATTTTGAAGAAATTTCTAACTTTTCTAAATCTTTTTTATATAATTTTCTAAGCAACAATTCTTTCTTACCATCACTTGAAACAAACAAAAACCCCAATCCATAAAGCTGCACCAAAAACCACAACAACGACCCTTCCTTACTAGAATCAACAACATCACCAACTTCTTCAAATTTTTTCCACAAATCTTGCGCCGCAATTTCATTTTCAACTGCAAATTTAAATTTGTGAGTGTGCATAAAATCAGCCTTCGATTTTATGCTGCGCAAACGATCAAAGTGAATTTTATATCCAACTTTTAGTTTTTCTGATTTTTTTGACATAATTTTAGCCTTGACAAATGCATTTAATAAAAATATAATACTTACAAAAGTTTAATGATTTTTTTATTTATGTCAAACACAAAACACCAAATTATAAAAAATATATCTCATGAAAGATTTTTACCATACCTAAATATTGCAAAGCAAAACGAAGCCAAGGCACTTTTAGCTTATGAATTCAACATAAGGCTAGCAGAATCTTTTTACCCAATTTTGCACAATTTAGAAATTTCTTTACGAAATATATTTAACCAAAAAATTCAAGAAATATACGGGCAAGAATGGCTTTTAAATAAAAAGCTAATATTGGGTACAAACCAAAAAGAGCTTGATAATTTAGAAAAAGTTAACCAGATAATTAAAAAATTTAAGACCGAGAATCAATCGACCATAATCTCAAATTTATCACTTGGTTTTTGGCTGTCTCTTCTTTATCCAAACTATGAAATAAGCCTGTGGAGACCAGCCTTAAGAAATGCATTTTCATATCAAAACAAAATAACCAGAAGAGATGTTCAAAACAAATTAAGGGATGTTAAATTTATTAGAAACAGAATTGCGCATCATGAATGTATTTTGAAGCTAGATTTAAAATTTTATCACAACAACGCCGGTGAAATTCTTAGAGATATTGCGCCCGAAAATTTAGAATTTACGAACAAAATTGACAGATTTAATGAGATTTTAAAAGAATGGGAGGATTACCTAGGCGACTTATAAATAGAGGTCGACCCTAGGCATCTAAGGACATATTAGATTATTTTAATGAATTTGTCAACAAAAAAGCTAAGTATTTTATATTTTTAAAAACTCTTGTCGTTTTCACATTTTGCTTTTACGACAATATAAAATTAAATGAACTATCTGCCCCTTTCATACATTGCCGAATATAGCTATTGCCAGAGAAGCGCATTTTATTTGTTGGTTGATGAAAAAAAATATCGCGATGAAAATATTTTTATTCAATCCGGAAGGCAAGCACATCAAAAAGTTGACGAAGGCTACAGTGCCAACAAATCTCACAAAAAAGTTGAAAGCTCTTTTAGGGTTTTTTCAAACAAGTTTCATATTAGCGGCAAAGTTGATATTTTAGAATTTTATCAAAACAACGAGATTGTGCCAGTTGAACTTAAGCGTGGCACTCCTCGTCAAAATTATATTCATCAAATTCAATTGGCACTCACAACGATTTGTATGCAATAAATGTTTCCGCAACAAATAATAAATAAAGGTGCAATATTTTTCACTAAAAGCCGTCAAAGGCAAGAAATTATCATTGGTGACGAGCTGTTGAGTTTTGCTGCCAAAACGGCAATTGAAATTTTTGAAAAAACTAAAAATGGATTAGTTCCAAAAAACTTTAAACCGCAAAAAGACAGTCGCTGTTTAGGCTGTTGCTTTTATAATTTATGTTATATTTAAAATGTCAATATTAACCGAAAAACCCACGCTTTATGTGGTTGCGCGCAAAAATGATAGACTAGAAAAATATGGTGAAAATATCAGAATTGTTGATGCTGAAACTGGAGAAATTAAACAAAAAATTCCCGCCTTAGCTCTTCGTGATATTGTGATTTGTGGCGATATAAATCTTGACAGCTCAATAATTGCGCTTGCTGGCAAACATTTTTTGCCAATCCATTTTTTAAGTAACGGACAAAAATTTCACGGCAGTTTGGTTTTTGATTTTAGCAAAAATATTTTTTTAAGAAGCCGTCAAATCTTGATTAGCAAAGATTTAGATCATAAATTAAAAATTGCTAAAAAATTTGTTGCCACAAAAATTCATAATCAAAATGTTTGTTTGCAAAAAATTCGCTTTAAAGAAAAAATTGCGCCACAAGAAATAAATGCCACAAGCCTTGATGAATTAAGGGGTTTTGAAGGATTTTATGCCAAAAAATATTTTTCATTTTGGCAAAGTGAAGAAATTATAAAAAATCCTGATGTTAAATTTTTGGGTAGAAAAAAATTTCCAGCAACCGATCCAATAAATTCTCTACTTTCATTTTGTTTTACACTTGCACACAGCGAAATCCATACACAATTGATGATTGCAAGCCTCGATCCATATTGCGGATTTTTGCATGAGCAAAATTATGGTCACGCCGCACTTGCAAGTGATTTTTTAGAAATTTATCGCGGCATTATCGAGCATTTTGTGATAAAAATAATCAACCGTCGCGAGCTTGATATTCAAGAAGATTTTGAAGTTGAAGGCTCTGGAAGCGTAAAATTATCCCGCAGCGGATTTGCAAAATTTTTCCCAAAATGGTCAGAATTTATAAGGAAAGAGCCGTTTTTAGGAGAAAGAAATCTTACGCAAATTATTGAGAGAGATATTCGTAAATTCGTTAATTATTTAAACGAAGACGATGAAGATTTTGAGCTTTTTTTGTGGCAAAAATAACAATACAACATGAAAGAAAAATTTTTTATTGCTTACGATTTTATTTCAAATAAAAGAAGGGCAAAATTTGTGAAAACAATTGAAAAATATGGGGTTAGAATTCAATATTCGATATTTGAATTTTCCCTGACCAAGCCTAGAAAAATTGAGATGATAGCCGCACTAAAAAAGGAAGATTTTTTTAGTGATAGCAAGGAAGAATCGATTATTATAATTCCCATTTCTAAAGATTTTGACAAAAAAATAGAACGCTATGGATCGACATCTGACGCGCTTGATCGCGATATTTTCTTTGTTTGTTGACAACAAATTTATTATTTTTATGATTGAAACACGGCTTTTTACATTTTGAATCGCGCCGTCATTTATTATTAAATGAGAACGGATTTCTTTGTAAAGGCTTAATTCAAACTATAAGCCACTCACCCATTGCTGATCACAAAAGGTGGGTGGTTTTTTAATTCAATACAACATTTTACCCTTAGATCCTCTAAAATAAAGGCTCCAAGACCAAATAACAACAACACACCTTTTGCATGGATAAAATCCGCAAGCAAGCAATGTTTCGTAATTTTTTAGAACTGAGGATATATCTTTATTTTGCAATAAAGTGTTGTATTTGTTGTGTTGACAAGGGTTTGAATTAAGCCTTTATTTTAGAGGTCTGAGAAACCAGGAACTCCTCCAGATTTACGCCAGTTATAGAAGTTTGAATTAAGCCTTTATTTTAGAGGTCTGAGAAACCGAATCGCAAAAATGTAATGTAAAGCAAGTCTTAGTTTGAATTAAGCCTTTATTTTAGAGGTCTGAGAAACCGAAAGAAATATTAAGACTTGAAGACGGCGAAAGTTTGAATTAAGCCTTTATTTTAGAGGTCTGAGAAACTCAAGAGCGATGACTATGACGACAACCAACCAAGTTTGAATTAAGCCTTTATTTTAGAGGTCTGAGAAACTGTTGTCTTTGGGGTAAATTTCAGATAATCTTGTTTGAATTAAGCCTTTATTTTAGAGGTCTGAGAAACCTACGCCAAAAATTGATGCTCTGCTAACTATTGGTTTGAATTAAGCCTTTATTTTAGAGGTCTGAGAAACAAGTAGGTCTTAAGCATTGCTTAGATTGGCTTGGTTTGAATTAAGCCTTTATTTTAGAGGTCTGAGAAACCGCGCCTAAAATTTCCATTGTTCTTTTTGACATGTTTGAATTAAGCCTTTAGTTTAGAGGTCTGAGACACTTATCGCGCAGGATGATTTCAAGTTTATGGTTGTTTGAATTAAGCCTTTATTTT
>CAYPUN010000016.1:0-8785 GCA_964413985.1 uncultured Rickettsia sp.
AAAAAATTTTGATGGAAAATAGAAAATCGATTTTAGGAATTAACTGGCAACAAAAAGATTTTGACGAAAGGCTGGCGATGACTTTGCAGCAACGTTTTGACCTGCCTGATGTTTTGGCAAAAATTGTTGCGGCAAAAAATATTGAGCTTGATGATGTTGAGAATTTTTTGAATCCAACGATCAAGGCAACATTGCCAAATCCGTTTGATTTGTTGGATATGGATGTGGCAGTTGAGCATGTGATTGACGCGGTTGCGAAGCGCAAAAAAATTACGATTTTTGCGGATTATGATGTGGATGGTGCGACATCGGCGGCGTTGATGCGGCGCTTTTTTCGGGCGTTGAAAATCAATGTTGATATTTATGTTCCTGATCGCGTGCTTGAGGGCTATGGGCCTAACTCGGCGGCGCTTCTCAATCTCAAAAAAAATGGCACCGATTTGGTGATTACGGTTGATTGCGGCACGGTTTCGTTTGCGCCGCTTGAGGACGCAAAAAAAGCGGGGCTTGAAATTATTGTGATTGATCACCATTTGGGAGTGATTGAAAAGCCCGCGGCTCTAGCGGTGATCAATCCCAATCGCATTGACGAAAATTTTTCGCACAAAAATTTATGTGCGGCGGGAGTTTGTTTTTTGTTTGCGGTGGCAATCAACAAAAGCTTGCGCGAGCAATCTTTGCCGCATTTATCTTCGCCCGATTTGATGAATTTGCTTGATTTGGTGGCGCTTGGAACTGTGTGCGATGTGATGCCTCTAACTGGCTTGAGCAGGGCGTTTGTGACACATGGGCTGAAAGTTTTGAAAGCAAGGCAAAACCTCGGAATCCGTGCTCTGTGCGATGTTGCGGGGCTTGATGAAGAGGCGAGTGCCTATCATCTTGGTTTTATATTGGGCCCGCGAATCAATGCTGGCGGGCGTGTGGGCAAGTCTGATTTGGGTGCAAGAATTTTGTCAACGGAAGATGAAAATGAAGCGCGCGAAATTGCGAAGCAGCTCAATGATTTGAACGCGCAAAGAAAAGAAATCGAGAAGCAAGTTTTGGAAGATTCGATCAAACAATTAGAAAAAAAAGAAAATGGTTTTGGTGTTGACGATCAAATAATTTTTGCAGTTGGCAAGGGCTGGCATCAAGGGGTGATTGGCATTGTGGCTTCGCGCTTGAAAGATTTATACAACAAGCCAACAGCGGTGATTGCTGTTGACGCCTTGAAGGGCAAGGCTTCGTGCCGTTCGATCAATGGTGTAGATTTTGGTAATGCAATTTTGCAAGCGCGCTTGAAGGGCTTGCTGCTTGAGGGCGGAGGCCATGCAATGGCGGGAGGATTTAGCATTGCTGAAGACAAAATTCAAGATTTGCATAAATTTTTTCACGAATTGCTCGGTGAAAAAATTGCTGAATTGACCAAAGAAAAAACGCGCGAATTTAGTGCGATGGTTGATCTTGAAAATGTTAATATAGAATTGTTGTATCAGCTTTTGAAGCTAGAGCCGTATGGGTCTGGCAACAGCCGTCCAAAATTTATGATTCGCAATTTGCGCAAAATGAATGCAAAAATTATTGGTGAAACCAAGCAGCATATTTCTTGTAATTTTTCGTCTTTGAGCAGTGTTGGATTTGCGGGAAACCTTCAGGCTATTGCGTTTAGAAGTGCAGACACGCCGATGGCGCAGATTTTGCTTGATGACAAATTTGCAAAGCCAATCAGCGTGGTTGGCGAGCTGAACATCAATCGTTATATGGGCACGCAGAAGGTGCAGATGGTGATTGAAGATGTTTTGGTTTAGAGCTTATCCCTAAAAATTTTCTAAACCAAGATGCTTGAATTATTTAGGGATGGGTTCTTAATCAAGATTTGTCATGATTTCTGATTTTTGTTACCAATATAATCGTGCCCAAAACCAATGTTAGGGCATTTGAGGAGATAATAATTGGATTTTTTAATAAAATGCCATAAAATAACCAAAACGCAATTCCTATAACAAAAATTATATAGGTTGTTAAAGAAATGCTGCAAGTTTCTCTGGTTTTGAGTGTTCTAATCACTTGTGGCAACAGGCTTGTTGTTGTAAGAAATGCGGCAATATAGCCAATTAAATTAAGCATAAATATGTCAAAAAACTTTGTTAAAAAACCAGTCTTGCTTTGTGTTTTAGACGGCTGGGGCATTGGTGACGAATTTAATCCAAACAACGCAATTGCGCAAGCTAAACTTGAAAATTATGCGCGAATTTTAAAAACCTACCCCTCTTCAAAGCTTGAAACATCTGGCTTGGCGGTTGGTTTGCCCGAAGGGCAAATTGGAAATTCGGAAGTTGGTCACATGACAATTGGGGCGGGGCGCGTTATATTTCAAGACTTGCCGCGCATCAACAATTCTATCATTGATGGATCTTTGGCAAAAAATCTCGAGTTGCAAAAATTAATTTCTGATTTGAAAAAAACCGGCAAAGCCGCGCATTTGATGGGCTTGTTGTCTGATGGCGGAGTTCATGCTCATCAAAAACATATTGAATTTTTGGCAAAAACTTTGGCCAATCAGGATATACAAGTGTATATACATGCGTTTTTAGATGGCCGCGACGTGGCGCAAAGAAGCGCGCTAGAATATGTTACGCAATTTTCTGAAGCAGTTGAAGATCATCCAAAAATCAAACTTGCAACAATTGCTGGGCGCTACTACGCCATGGATCGCGACCAAAATTGGGATCGCGTCAAACTTGCCTATGATGCTATTATTTTTGGCAAAGAAGGTGAAAAGCAGCAAAAAATTCGCGCCAAATATGATCTTGAAAAATTTGAAGGTGAATCGCTTGAAGAGGCTCTGGCGTTGATTGAAGCTTATTATGATGAGGATTCAAGTGATGAGTTTATTTTTCCTTGTGTCACTGGCGAATATAAAAATATTGAAGATGGCGATGCGTTGATTTCTTGCAATTTTCGTGCAGACAGAATCCGTGAGATCTCTACAGCCATGATTGATTCAAGCTTTGCACAATTTGCAACAAAAAAAATAAATTTCTCGCATAAAATTGCGATGACTGAATATTCTGAAAAATTAAATTCGCTTTATAAAGTTTTGTTTCCGTCAGAAAATATAATCAATTCATTGCCGCAAATCCTTGAAAATAAAGGCTTGCGACAACTTAGAATTGCTGAAACAGAAAAATATGCGCATGTAACTTTCTTTTTTAGCTGTGGTCAAGAAAAAGAAATGCGCGGCGAAAAAAGAATTATGATAAAATCGCCAGCAGTTGCCACATATGACTTGCAGCCAGAAATGGCGGCCTTTGAGGTGGGTGAAAAATTGCGCGGCGCAATTGCGTCAGATGAATTTGATTTTATAATTGTCAATTATGCCAATCCAGATATGGTTGGGCACAGTGGCGATTTGGCCGCTTCTATCAAGGCTTGTCAGGCGATTGATTTGGAGCTTGGCAAGTTAGAAAAAATTATTTTAGAAAAAAATGGTGTTATGCTAATCTCGGCAGACCATGGCAATATTGAGTGCATGAGGGATGAAAATAATTTGCCAAACACAATGCACACAACAAATCCGGTGCCGTTTATTTTGATTGGGCAGGGTGTATCACTTTTACATCTACGCGATGGAGCCTTGAGTGACATAGCTCCAACCGTGCTTGATCTTATGCAAATTGCGCAGCCAAAAGAAATGACGGGCAAAAGTTTGATTATTAAATAAAGGGATAATTATCCAAAATAAAACCACAATGACAAAAAAAGAAACGATTTCATTTTTCAAAACACTGGCTCTAGCCTTGATTTGCGCGGGTTTGATAAGATCATTTTTCTTCGAGCCATTTTTTATTCCATCTGGTTCAATGAAGCCAAATTTGTTGGTGGGCGATTATATTGCTGTCACCAAATATTCTTACGGCTATAGCAGATATTCATTTCCCTTTGGCTTCAAAATTTTTGAAGGCAGAGTTTTGTTTGACGAAGATAAAAAACCGCAACGCGGCGATGTTGTGGTTTTTCGCTATCCTGTTGACCCTTCTGTCAACTATATCAAACGCCTGATTGGCTTGCCTGGTGACAAAATTCAAATGCGTAGCGGCGTGCTTTATCTCAATGGCGAAGAGGTTGAAAAGGTTGAAAATGGTGAGTTTAAAGACTTGCAAGAAGATGGACTTTATGCAACTTATGAGCAAGATATCGAGACAATGCCTGATGGCAAAAAAATTATAACTCTCGATTTTTATAAAAATGCGCCGCAAGATAATACTGTGGTTTATGAAGTGCCTGAAGGTCATTATTTTATGATGGGCGACAATCGCGACAACTCGCAAGACAGTCGTTTTAGCGATCAGGTGGGCATGGTTCCAGAAGAAAATTTAATCGGCAAAGCGCGTTTTATTTTCTTTTCTGATGCAAAACCAATCTGGCAATTTTGGCATTGGCCAAGCTCGATTCGCTTTCAGAGAATTTTTAAAAAGATAGATTAAAAAATTATGTCAATCGAAGAATTTTTGTTGCAAATTGGTTATCAGTTCAATGATGTCAAGCTTTTGAGCGAGGCGATCACTCATCCGAGTTTTTCAAAATATAACCGCAAAGAGGCGAATTATCAGCGTTTAGAGTTTTTGGGCGACAAAGTTTTGTCGTTGATTATCTCGGAATATTTGATGAAACGTTATCCAAATGAAAATGAGGGCGACCTTTCCAAGCGCCACGCTGCGCTGGTTTCGGGCGAAACTCTTGCCGAAATTGCTCTCAAGGTTGGCATTGATAAAGTTTTGCGCTTGAGTTCTGGCGAAGAAAATCTTGGTGGAAAAAACAACAAACGTAATTTAGAAAACTCGCTTGAAGCCTTGGTGGGCGCGATTTATCTTGATTCTGATTATGAGCACACGAAAGAATTTGTTTTTAAATTTTGGCAAGAATTTTTGGAAAAAAATATTATGCCGCCAAAAGATCCGGTTTCGGAGTTGCAAGAATTTGTGCAACTAAATTCAAAAGCGTTGCCGCAATATGATTTTGAGAAGGCTGGCGGCTCGGAGCATCTGCCAACTTTTGTGGCGAAGTTGAAAATTATGCATTTGAATTTGACGGTTGAGGCGCAGGGGAAGTCGAAGAAAGAGGCGCAAAGAGCGGCGGCAGTGTTGGCGCTTGCTAAGATTAAGGAGTAGAAGGGGGGGATTGGGTTTTATTGCTCCATTTTTTTAATTAGGCTTCAAGAATTAGAGACTAGGTGTTGTTTTGTTGCCAACACCAACACCATCCCCTTTAAAACCATAACGCACATATTCTTCTGGATCGCGAGGACCCTTTCTATTGGGTTGTGACGAAGGATTGTTTTCGGTTCCTGTTTTTTCATGCGGCGCACCGCTGTTTTCCACCACTCCTTCACTCTTCAATTCTTCAGTTCCTGGACCAGCTGGGTTAGAGGCGGCTGATTTTTGTGAGCTATCCATATCAAATTGATTAATTAATATAAGTTATTGATTTTGCAAAGATTGGTATAATCACAAAAAACATATGTTTCAATAAAAACATACACACCGCACCGCATCTCATCAAAAAAACAAACTCAAGACAACTCAATCTGCGACAAATCTGCAACTTCACTAAACAAAGCACGAATCTGTGAAAGCAACAACAGCCTGTTTGCGCGCGTTTTTTTGTTTTTGTCATTCACCACAACGTGATCAAAAAATTTGGTCAGAGGATTTTCAAGCAAGCGCAACAATTTGAACGCGCCTTTAAAATCACCCTTCGCGGCCAGTTTTTTAAATTCGGGTGTAATTTTGCTGATCGTTTTTTTCAAGGCTTTTTCATGTGGGTCTTTGAATCCAAGCGCCGAAGGATTGCCTTCGTATTTTTTATTATCCTTTTTTTCTTCAATTGCCAAAACATTAAACGATCTTTTATAAACCTTGATCAGCCCAATGTTGTCAGCGCTTTGCACCAGTTCATTTAAAAACACCGCCTTTTTGGCGAGGATTAACAAATCGCAATATTTGGCATTTTCAAGTGTTGACGAATATCCATCAATCACAGCATTGAGAACATCTTTTCTGACATTGGCGTGATCGCGCAAAAAGTTTTTGAGGCGATCAAAAAAGAATTTTATAATTTCTTCGCTAAGCGCCAGCTTTGTGTTTGATTGCTCTTGCAGCAATTTTTCAACCAATTTTGGTTTGTATAATTTTAGTGATTTGTCGATCACAACGCGCAGCGGCAAGTGAATATTATAAGTGAATGACATTCTTATCACGCCTAGAGCCATGCGTCTCAAAGCAAATGGATCTTTTGAAGAAGTTGGTTTTTCATTGGCAAGAAAAAGGCCGGTGATGATGTCGATTTTGTCAGCAATTGCAAGCGCAATTCCAAGTGGCGTTTTTGGCAATTCAGAGTTGGGGCCAAGCGGCAAATAATGTTCATAAATTGCAGTGGCAATTTTTTGATTTTCGCCTTGCGCTTTTGCATAAAAACTGCCCATTTTTCCTTGCAATTCTGGAAGTTCGGCAACTGCTTTGGTGACCAAATCGGCTTTGCACAAATGAGCGGTGCGCTCGACAAGCGAGATGTCGCAATGCGCAATCCAGAGGCAGAGCAGTTCGGCAACGTTTTCAATGCGCTCAAGACGATCATAAACTGAGCCCAATTTTTGATGAAAGACGATGTTTTTTAATTGCGATTCTCTTTGGGCCAATGGTGTTTTTAAATCTTCGTCAATGAAGAATTGTGCATCAGCCAAGCGGGCGCGCACGATTTTTTCATTGTCAGCAATAATTTTTTCGCTGTCTTTTGGTGCAGCCAAAGCATTGGAAATAAAAATAAATTTTGGCGACAAATGATGATGTTTGTCATTGAGGCAAAAATATTTTTGATTCAATTTTAGCGTTAAAATCAAAACCTCTTTTGGCAGCGACATAAATTTTTTGTCAATCTCCCCAACCAATGCTGTCGGGAATTCACAAAGACCGTTCACCTCATCATATAAAGGTGATTTTTCAATTTCGTCAATTGCTTGAAGCTCAAATTCACTTTCAATTTTTTTGATTTGAGAAAGCATTTTTTCTTTGCGCTCTTCTTGATCGACGATCACAAAATTGTTGCGCAAAATATCTTTATAATCGCGCGGATCATTGATTTTTAAAGGCTCGCAGCTTGCCAAAAAATGTCCGCAAGTCAAGTTGTTTGATTTTAATCCTGCAAATTCAACGTCGATAACTTTGTTGCCAAAAATGCACAGCACATTGCGCACAGGGCGAATCCACTTGGCTTGCTCACCTTTTTTGGCGGTGTCAAAGCGCATAGTTTTTGGCCAAGATGCGATCATTTTTTGTAAAATTGCTGGCAAATTATTTTGTAAAATTTCGCTGCTGTCAATTTCAAAAGCAGGCTTTTGTGCTAGAAAACAAAGGGCGCCGTTATGTTCGGTTTTTTCTAATTGCGACACATCGCTCAATTGATTGGCGCGCAAAAATCCTTCAACAGCTTTTTTGTCGGCATCAACTTTGGGGCCAATTTTTTTGACTGCTGCGCCAACTTGTTTCTCAGCGATATCGCTGATATAAAGTGCAATTCGGCGCGGCGCCACAAATGATTTTACTTGCTCATTTTTGAGTGCAATTCCAGCTTTTGACAAAATTTCTATAGCGATTAAAGAAAAATTTTGAGCAGCGCCCAGCTGGGCTTTGGCGGGTATCTCTTCACTAAGAATCTCAAGTAAAAAATCAGACATTTTAATTCACTAAATATTTTTCTGGGTTGACAGCATCGCGTCCTTTGCGCAGCCCAAAATAAAGTTGCGGCAAATCGACATTGCCAGTTGAACCAACAAGGCCAAGGGCGCGGCCCTTTTTAATTTTTTCGCCGCGCTTCACATTTGTTTTCGACAAATGGCCATAAGCCGTGATCCAGCCGTTGGAATGCTTGATTATAACTAAATTGCCATAACCTTTCAACTCATTTCCGACATAGGCGGCAAGACCATCCTCCGAGGCCTTTACTGGCGTGCCTTCTTTGGCTTTTATATTTATGCCGTCATTATATAATCCACCGTTTTTTGGGCCAAATTTTGAGATGATAGCACCTTTGATTGGCCAGCTGAATTTGTTGTTTTTATGTTCGATGATTTTTTCTGCAGCCGCTTCAACCTTTGTGGCTGAAGGCTCCGCGTTTTTTGCCGCAATCGCAACATTTTTTGCCGCAATTTCTTTTTTCTCAGCGGTTTTTTCGCTCATCACATTGGATGCCGGCGCGCCTTGTTTCACCTTGATAAACTGGCCCGTGGTCAAATTGTAAGGCTGTTTCAAATCGTTGAGGGCAATGATGTCGTTGATGTTCATTTGCAGCTGGCGCGACACGCTATATAAGGTGTCGCCGCTCTTCACCTGATAATAAGTTGGCTGCGGAATAATAATTTTTGTGCCCGACTTCACGGCATAAGGCGCGCTGAGATTGTTGGCCTCAATCAAATCGCGCAAAGGAGTTTGATATTTTTTAGAAATGCTATAAAGAGTTTGTCCTGCCTCAACTTCAACCACCTTGCTTTGAGCCGTTTCCTGCTTGGTTTGCGAAGCATTTGATGTTTTGTTGTTTTCAGATTTTTTTTCTATAACAATATTTTTTTCTGCAGCAACATTTTGCTTTTGCTCGCTGCGCAAAGCTTCATATTTGTTTTTGCTGTTATTTTTCGACTTGCCATAAACCCCTTTGCCATGGTTAACCACGGGCGCTGAGTTCTTTTTGGCGCAAGATGAAAAAACCGCCAGCGCCAGCATTAAACACAATATTTTAGCAAAGATAATTTTCA
>CAYPUN010000016.1:8885-19784 GCA_964413985.1 uncultured Rickettsia sp.
GAAAAAACCGCCAGCGCCAGCATTAAACACAATATTTTAGCAAAGATAATTTTCATTTGAAAATAGTGGATGAAAAAGTTTGAAGCACACTATAACATAACAAAATAAAGTTAAAATCTAATAATTGCAAATATGATAATTGTTTTGATTGCCGTTTTGGGGCTGGTGATGGGCAGTTTTGCTAGCTGCGTCAGCTTCAGACTTGGCGAGAAAACCTCGTTGTTTGACCGCTCAAAATGTCCAAAATGCAACAAAGTTTTGGGCGTGTTCAACTTGGTGCCACTGCTTTCTTGGGCAGTGCAGGGCGGCAAATGCAGCAATTGCAAAGCAAAAATTTCGTGGCGCTATCCCATGATCGAACTGTCTTTCCTCGCCAGTTTTTTGACGATTTATTTTTTGTCGCACCAGCGCGCCGACGTCCATTTTATGCTGCTTTGCGCCATTGCCACAACGATGATTATAATGACAATTGTCGATCTTGAGCATTATTTTATCCCCGATTCTTTGCAGGTTGTTTTGGCAATTTTGGCGGTCGCTTTGTCTTTTGTTGATGGCGGCAAAGCCTTGCTAATAGCCAATCTGGGCGCTGCTGCAATGTATTTTGCTTTTGGCGCGGCGCTTTATTATTTGTTTTATTTTGCCGCCAACGCAGAAGCAATTGGTGTTGACGATATAAAATTTCTCGCCGCAGCCGGCCTGATGCTTGGCGTCAGCAAGTTCTTGGTTTTTATTTTGTTAGTTGGTATTATTGGTATAATATTTGGTGTTATATGGCAAAAGGTCGAAAAAGACACAACCTTTCCATTTGCGCCGGCGCTGTGTTTGAGCGCTATGATAAATCTTTTGATAGATAAAAATTTTGACATCACAAAATTAATTGGAAAAATTTTATTTTAAAAAACTATGAAAGTGAGAATTTTTAAACCAGCAAAATCAGCCATGCAATCAGGAAAGGCGGGCAACAAGAAATGGTGCGTGAAGCCAATTGAAGAAAAAAATTTACGTCATGTGAACGAGCTGATGCATTGGGTTTCGGTTGATTCTACAATGTCGGAGTTGAATTTTGAATTTGCTTCAAAAGAAGAAGCAATTGATTTTGCGAAAAAAAGCGGGTTCGAGTTTGTGGTTGAAGAGCCGCACGCGCCTAAGTTGCAGAAGAAGGCTTATGCGGATAATTTTATGTAGATAAGATTTTTAAGGAAAAATCTGAAGAGATAGCTTTAAAAAACTCTGTTGCAAAAATTATGACAGCACTTTTACCTCTCTCTTATCCCCATCCCCAAAAATCTCAATTCGCAAAACATCCTTCGGCAAAAAACCTTCCGCAATTTCTGGCCACTCAACCAAACAAATCCCATTTTTCATCGCATCAAAAAACCCAATATTCTCAAGCTCTCGCGCATCCTTCAACCGATATAAATCAAAATGAAAAAGTTCACCTTTTTTTGTATTATAAGAATAAACCAAATTAAAAGTTGGGCTTAAAATTTGTGTTTCTTTTTCGCATAAAGCATTGATAAACGCACGGGCGAAAAAAGTTTTTCCAGCGCCAAGATCGCCTTTGAGAGCTACAACCATCGGGCTTGAAACTGACAGCGCAATTTCACGTGCCAGTGCAATCATATCATCTTTATTTTTTATCAAAACTTTTTTTGTCATTTCGATTGTCGATAATTTGAACGGTTGTTGATGTGGCAAATGGCCGTGGCAAGGGCGTCCGCCTCATCTTCGCTGTTGCATTTTGCCAGCGGTAACAAAATTTGAATCATGCGGCCAATTTGGTTTTTTTCGGCGCGGCCAACGCCAACAACGGCTTTTTTGATTGCGGTTGTAGAATATTCGGTGACGGGAACATTGTGTAATCCAGCGGTTAAAATCAAGCTTCCGCGGGCATGTCCAAGTTTGAGTGATGACAACGGATTGACATTGATGAAGGTTTCTTCAATTGCGGCTTCGTGCGGTTTGTGATTGGTGATAGCCTGCGCAAGGCCCGCGTGCAAGGTTTGCAGGCGATTTGACAAATCAACTTTAGCGTCAGTATAAATTGTGCCGCAGGCGATAAATTTATAGCTGTTGTTGAAAATTTCAACCACGCCCCAGCCAGTTTTTGTCAGCCCCGGATCGATGCCGATAATTCTTGTCATAATTTATTCTCCTTGTCCAAGACCATATCCCGCTTGGCCGTCAAACAGATAAAGGCCTTCATATTTTACAAAATCGATATTGTGCGCGGCGCAAATTTGCAGCATTTCCAAAATTGCATGTTGCGAAATTTCTTTGTTTTTGTCGATAATATCGCCGCTATTTTTGCCCGTGATTCCCTTGCCAACAAAACGCAACACAACTTGTCCCTTGTTGAATTCTGGTGCCATATGTTTGTCAATCAGCGGCCACAAAGTTAAGCCTTTGGCGCTGATCATTTTTATTTCAAATTTCTCACTTTCCATTTTGTTTAGCACGGCCAACAAATCGTCAAAATTTTCTTGCCATTCAACAAAAAGATCAAAGCCAATCAAGCTGCGCACAACATTTTTGAGGCTTTGGGCGCTTGCGGCCCCAGCGTTTTCTTTGATCACCAAATTTTTGGCATGAGCAAAATCTGCCACTTTCAAATGCTGTGGCTTTTTGCCAAGATTTGCAATCACAGCGTCACTAAATTCGCTGAGCCCAACTTTTTTGCGGCTTGATTTTTCGTTATAAATATCAGCGGTGTGAATGCCATCTTCAATTGTTTTATAAAGCGCATTTTGAATTTTTGCGGCCACAGAATTTTGTCCAATATGCAGCAACATCATAATGGCAGCGTTCAGCAGCCCGCTTGGGTTGGCGATGTTTTGGCCGGCAATGTCAGGGGCCGATCCGTGAATTGCCTCAAACATCGCATAATTGGTGCCAATATTTGCCGAGCCAGCAAGACCAACAGAGCCAGAGATTTCGGCGGCAACGTCAGAAATAATATCACCATAAAGATTCATCGTCACAATCACATCAAAAATTTCTGGCTTGGTGGCGAGCCTTGCTGTGCCTATGTCCACAATATAATGATCGTTTTTAATTTGTGGATATTCAAGCGCAATTTCGTTGAAAACTTTATGAAACAAACCATCGGTGATTTTCATAATATTGTCTTTTGAAAAGCACGTAACCTTGCTGCGAGAATTTGCAACCGCATATTCAAAAGCATAGCGAATAATTTTTTCGCAAGCGGCGCGAGTCACTATTTTCAGGCATTGGTGGGTTTCAATTGATTGGCGATATTCAATCCCCATATATAAATCTTCTTCATTTTCGCGAATTATCACCACATCCATTTTGGCAAAATTGCTTTGCACAAAAGGATAAAAAGACACCACGGGGCGAACATTGGCAAAGAGTCCCAGCTTTTTTCGCAAAGTGACATTGAGGCTTTTATAGCCGCTTCCTTGCGGAGTTGTGATTGGCGCTTTTAACAAAACCCTTGAATTGTTGAGGCTTTCCCAAGCAGACGGCATAAGGCCGGATGAAAATCCCTTCTCATAAATATTTTTGCCAACTTCAATAATATCAAACGACAAATCGGCGCCCGCTTCTTTCAAAATAGAGATCGTGCTTTCCATAATTTCTGGGCCAATCCCATCGCCATAAGCAATCGTAATTTTATGCGTCATATTGTTCTAAGCTCTTGATTTATAAGGTTGCAATTAGGTTATAAATATATAACTTATAATTTAAAACAGCAAATAATTAGATTAAAAATGTCTTTTATCGTTGAAATTCAAAAAAATATTGAAGAAAAAAGGTTGGTGATGGGGCAAAAGTTTGAGCGGTTCTTGCTTAGAAAGGCAAGCCTTGCCGCCGATTTCGTTGTCAAAAAATTGCAACATTTTTTTGCACAAGAAAATGCTGTTTTTTTGTCGTGTTTATTGGTTTTTTTAGTGAGTATTTTTGTGCGCTCAAGCCGCGACATTGGCCATGATAGCGCGCTTTATATTGAGATTGCACAAAAAATCCTCGATGGCAAAAAATATTATCTCGATTTTTTTGAGAACAATTTTCCCTTAAGTTTTTTTGTCACAATAATTCCAGTTTTGGCAGCAAAATTTTTCCAAATCAGCCCAATAATCACGCTAGAAATTTTTATAAACATCCTTGGAATCGCTTCAATTTATTGGTCGGCGAGGGTGCTTGGCAATCAAAAAAATATTATCAACAAAATTTTAATAATTTGTTTTTGCATCGGATATTTTTGGCGAATTTATGACATGCAATTTGGCGAATATGGCACAAAATCAATCTATTTTTTAGCGCTGGCTTTTCCTTATATCGCCTATCAAATTTCGGGCAAAAATTCGCCAGCTATTCAAGGCATTTTAGCTGGTTTGTTAATATGCATCAAGCCGCATTATGGGCTGCTTCCAGCTCTATTTGAATTTTCTAAATTAAACAAAAAAAACTGGCGAGAAATTTTTTGTTTACGCAATTTTATTTCGGCTTTTATAGTTGGAGTTTATCTGTTTTTAATGCTAAAATTTACGCCAGAATATTTTCAATATTTATCAAATTTTAGCGCTGTTTATTTTGCGCCCCAATATTTTTTATATTTTGAAGTTCTCAAAGTTGATCTCTTTCCAATTTTGCTTTTTGTTATTGTTGCTTGGCCTTATATATCAAGGCGCGACCCATCTTTGAAAAATCTTTATTTGGCATCCATTGCTGCTGCAATAATTATAATTTCCGAGTTAATTGGCGGCTACGATCAGCGCACTGTTTTTTATTCCCTAAGCTTTCCATTGATCGCAATTATTTTGTTTTCGCTAATTTCTGAGCAAAAAATAAATTGGAAAAAAGATGGTCTTCTGATATTGATTTTGCTAGCGATTCCGCAATTTGACGGCAAAATGTTTTTCGTCATAATTTTAAATTTTTGCTATTTTTGGTGGCTGATTTTGTTCTTCGACAAAAAAACAGATCGTTGTTTAATCATATTTGCGATAATCTCGCTAATCCTTGATTTTGTTGATCGCTCTGGCGAAATATCATGGCTATTCTCAGCGTTAATTTTTCTCACTCTTTTTAAATCAAAAATATCATTATTTTCTTATAATGAAAAAAATAAATTTATATCGCGACCAGCAATAATCGTGATTGCTTTGGTTTTATCATATTTGATTAATTTATTTTCGGCGGCAATTTTTAACCACCAAAAACTTTATGCGCAAAGATTTCAATCACCCAACAAGCTCAATGAAATCAAGGTCTCAATCATAAATAAATACGCGCCAAATCCACAAGATGACATTTTGTTCATTGGCGATTCAATTGCCGATTTTTATCCTGTTGGAGTTTATTTGCACAAAAAAAATCCACAATTTTTTCCGCATCTAGCAATGCTTTTTGAGGTTTATAGCACAAAAGGAATTAAAAATTATCGCCGCGACAAAATTGTTTTCGACGAAAATTCCTCTCTTAAAAATGCTACTTTAAGCCATGTTTTTAAAGGCTTGAAGGCGCAAATGGCTGATTCAAATAATAAAATTATTTTTCTAAAAATGAGGCATTATTTTTCTGATGAATGTCATATTGGATTTTTAGAATATTATTTGCGCGACGAAGAATTCGCAAAAATTTTTAGAGAAAATTATAAAGCTGCAGGACAAATAATCCTCACAGAAAAGGTAAAAGGTATTGCCAGATCGGCCTTTGAAGGAGAAGATCGCGACGTGTTTGAGGAGCGAGAAATGACAACCGATATATTTGAAATTTATGTCAGAAAAAATTAGTAAAATATTTGCGTCACAAAAATTTTTATTTCTATCTTGCGCGGCAATTTTTTTGCTGAGCATTTTTTTACGCTCAACGATCAATATTGGCTCGGACACGGGTTTTTATCTTGATTTGGGAAAAAAAATCGTCGAAGGAAAAAGATATTATTATGATTTTTTTGAGAGCAATTTTCCGCCGTCTTTTTATTTTTATTCCCTGCAATATCGCCTTGCAACTCTAAGCGGTATCAGCCCTATCATAATGTCAGAAATTTGTATAAATTTGCTGGCCTTGGTATCAATTTTTTTTGCAGCAAAAATTTTAAAAAGAAGCGAGCTATATTCCGCACGCCGCGACCACTACAACATTTTGATAATCAGCTTTTTTCTCGGATTTTTTCTGCGCATCGGAGCCCTTCAAATTGGTGAATTCGGCACAAAAACCAGTTTGTTACTAATTCTATTTTATCCCTATTTTTGCTATTCTTTTTTAAATAAAGCAATTCTTACAAAAAAAGATTTAATATATCGTGGAATCTTGATGGGCCTAATCCCATGCCTCAAGCCACATTATATAATTTTAGTATTTTTTATCGAATTATATCATTTTTTAGAAGAAAAATCTTGGCACTTTTTTTATAGAATTGACCGACTGATGGGGATTTTGGTTGTGCTGCTTTATCTTGATTTGATGATAAAATTTACGCCAGAATTTTTAGAATTTATGGTGCCAATGTGGCTTGAATTCTATGTCTGCTATGTTGATGGCAATAGTTTTCTTAGCAATGTTTCTCGGCATTTGGCAAAAGAGATGTTGTTTTTGCCGTTGATCGCGCCAATTTTTTTACTCTTAAAAATATCCAAAATTGACCGATTGTTGCTGATGACTGTTGCTGCCGCAGGATTGCTGATTATCGCCGAAAGCGTTGGCAATATTGATCAGGAAACGGTTTTTTATGCAATTGCAACAACTGCAATTTTTAAATTTTCTTACGATTTTTTCTCATCAAAATATTTTGTATTTAAAGAAAATAAATTTATCATTTTGACCTTCTTTTTAATCCCAATTTTTGACATTGACAACTTTTTTATATCAATGCGCGGCCTTGCGCTTATTTGGCCTGCAATCGTTTTGCTAATTTTTATTTTAACAAAAAATTATAAAATTTCCAAATGGCATATTTTTTTATATGTAATTTTTTTAGCCATTTTCTTTGCCAATTTAAACCAAAGCGATGAATATTTAACCGTTTCTTGCAATTTTTTATTTTTGCTAATTTTTGTTTTTATACATGAAAAATATTATAGAAACGCTGATCACAAATTCTCTCAAACCGTTATAATTATTGCCTCTATCGTCTTTTCAAGTTTTTTATATTTATACATTTCTTCAATTCAAAAAACCATTGCTGCGAAAAGTTATTTTTCTTCACCAAATCAATTGAGTGATGAAATGAACTACTATGTAAAGCGCTATGCGCCCGCCAAAGAAGACGGTTTCTTGACGGTTTCAAATTGGATTTCGCATCAATTTCCGTTGCAAAATTATTTGCAAAAAGAAAATTATTTTAAATATGCGGTGGTGTTTTTTTATGATTCCAAGGTTGATCGTAAGACTCACGCAATGTTCTCTATCAAGCCTCAGCGCGCTTTTGTTTTTAATTATCTGCTTGATGATTTTAAGCGACAATTAGAAAATCCGCATGTAAAAATTATTTTTGCAAGCCGTGGCGATGTTGCCACAAAGGCGCAATATAGCTGCGAGACAAGCTTGCTTGAATATTATATGCGTGATCAGAAATTGCGCCAACTTTTCTTGCAAAATTTTCGTTTTGAAAATCGAATTGTTGAATATGAGGATGCGGAGCCCGTGCCAAAAATGATTTTTGCGAAGCGCGACAAATTCAGTGAAATCAAGCCTTCAAAGGTTAAGATTAAAAATGATTTTGAGGTTTACGTGAGGAGGTAGGTTGCTTTTTGCAACTTAGTTACTAAAAGTAACCATAAAAGTAATCTATTAAAAAACAGCCCAAGGCAACTTCGGCAATTGGTGGTAACTTAAAATAACCTAGTTACTAAAAGTAACCTAGTTACTAAAAGTAACCACTAACTTTAAAACAACAAAGTTTATAAAAACTTATGAAAATAAAAAACAAATTTTTTCTGGCTGCAATCACAGGAGCCCTTGCACCGCTTGCTTTCGCGCCATTTCATTTTTTTGTTGCCGCAATAATTTCTCTCTCATTCTTTTTTAATTTTTTAGAGAAAAAAGCGGATACAACCAAGCAAGCTGCGCTGCTGGGCTTTTGCTATGGCTTTGGTTATTTTGTTACGGGAATATATTGGATTGCAATTTCACTTTTGGTTGATGCGCAAAAATTTGCGTGGCTGATTCCCTTTGCACTAACTTTGCTTCCAGCCTTTTTGGCCCTTTATTTTAGCGCTTTTGCAGCGCTTTATAAAAAAATTACCAACCACTTTCAGCGCCTTGAAATTTATCAAAAAATTATTTTATTTGCCACGCTTTGGCTTGTTTTTGAAATGCTGCGATCGGTTCTGTTTACTGGCTTTCCATGGAATTTGCTTGGCTATGGTTTGATGTTTAGTGATTCACTTTCGCAACTTGCGGCAATTTTTGGTATCTATGGATTGACTTTTTTTGCGGTTTTGTTTTGCCTCATCCCAACAGCACTGCTAAGCTCTGGCAGGGGTAATAAAATATTTTCAATTGCAATTTTATTATCGCTTTTTATCGCATTTTTTTATGGAAATTATCGCTTGCAAAAAGCGCCAATTGCAGAAAATGAAAGCGTCAAATTGCGCTTGGTGCAAGGCAATATCAAGCAAACCCTAAAATGGGATCCGGTTGAAAAATATCATAATTTTGCAAAGCACATCGATCTTTCAAATGCCTCGCCAATCAATGATATAGCGGCTGTGATCTGGTCTGAAACTTCGGTGCCTTATGCAATTGGCGAAGATGAAAAACTGTTGCAAGAGCTAAAAAAAGCCACACCGCCAAATGGCGTTTTGATCACGGGGGCGCTTCGTTTGCAGCGCGATGAGGCGAAGGTGAAAGTGTGGAATTCTGTCTTCACTTTAAACCAAAATGGCGTTGCAAATTATTATGACAAGCACCATCTGGTGCCATTTGGCGAGTATATTCCATTTGCAAAATATCTGCCATTTGTTGAAAAAATTACAGGCGGTGATGGTGAAGGTTTTGGCGAAGGTGAGGGCGCACAAACCCTTGAAGGACAAGGCTTTTCATATAGTCCACTAATTTGCTATGAAATAATTTTTGCTGACGAAGTTGTCAACAAAAACCATCGCCCCGATTTGTTGGTGAATGTGACCAACGACGCGTGGTTTGGCTTCAGCACTGGCCCCTTCCAACATTTTGACATGGCAAAAATGCGCGCAATTGAGCAAGGAATTCCTTTGGCAAGAGCTGCCAACACTGGCATCACGGCTTTTGTTGACCCTCTGGGGCGCGTGGAATCAAGCATCGCGCTCAACGAAACTGGATTTATCGACGTAAATTTGATAAATAAACTTGACCCTACAATTTTTTCGCGCTTTAATTATTGGCCCTTGGCCTTTGTGGTTCTAGCCATGGTGCTATTAATATTATAATTTTTATATTTTTTAAAACAGCTTGGCAGATTGGCAGCATTGCACTAGCCCTACGGCACGTTTCGCTGCGCTACACTAAAGCGGGCTAGTGCAATGCTGCCAATCTGCCAAGCTGTTTTAAAAAATATAACAATTCCTTATTTCATAAAAAATGAGAGGTATAAAAAAAATCGGTGCAATAGATTTGTATGTTGCTGAGAAAATAAAAAAATTTCGCCTGCAAAAAGGAGTGAGCTTGGAAGAGCTTGCAATGCACGTTGGTGTCAGTTTGCAGCAAATGCAAAAATATGAAAAAGCTGAAAACAAAATCAACGCCGGAAATTTGTTTCAAGTTGCGCACACTCTAAACAAGCCAATTGCGGCGTTTTTTGAAGGTTTTAAAATCAACGGAAAATTTTATCGTGTTAACATAAAAAGTGAGGCCAAGCGCAAAAAAGAAGACGCGGCGATGAACAAAGATTTGCTGCCGTTGATTCGCGCATACAATATGATTGAAAGCAAAAAAGTGCGTCGCCAAATCACAAATTTAGCGCGTGAAATTGCGGGGCCATATTATCGTAAAAAAACTAAACATCAATTTTCTTAAAATGAAATCGGAATTTTTAAAAGAGCTGCAAGAGCGCGGATTTATTGCTCAAATGACACATCCGCAAGAGTTGGACAATTTGCTTTCGCAAGAAAAAATCACTGCTTATATTGGGTTTGACTGCACGGCTGAGTCTTTGCACATTGGCAGCTTGATGCAAATTATGATTTTGCGCTTGTTGCAAAAACACGGCCATCGCCCGATTGTGCTGCTTGGAGGCGGCACGACAAAAATTGGCGATCCAAGCGGAAAAGATGAAGCGCGCCAAATTTTGAATGAAGAAAAAATTGCAAAAAATTTGCAAGGGATAAAAAATACTTTGGCGAAATTTATTGATTTTGGTCAAGGTTCAAACGAGAGCTCCGCAACCAGCAACAGCGCGCTTTTGGTGAATAATGATGATTGGTTGAAAAGCCTAAATTACATCGACTTTTTGCGCGATTATGGTCGGCATTTTTCGGTGAATCGGATGTTGAGTTTTGATTCGGTGAAGCTGCGACTTGAGCGCGAGCAGCCGCTTTCGTTTCTTGAGTTTAACTATATGATTTTGCAAGCTTATGATTTTTATGAGTTGAACAAGAAACATGGTTGCCGCTTGCAAATTGGCGGGTCGGATCAGTGGGGGAATATTGTGAATGGTGTTGAATTGATTAGAAGATTAACTGTGTCGCAAAAAATTCTTGATGGACTTGAAAAAGCGGGCAGTGAGAGAGTTAATATTGCGGTAGGAGGAAGCTATGTGAATCAAGCTCGAGGAATTGATAATCTACCTTTGGATTTTAAAGATCCGCTATCTTTCGGCCTAACCTCCCCCCTAATCACCACCGCCGACGGCAAAAAAATGGGCAAAACCGCCGACGGCGCCATGTGGCTTGACGCCTCCATGCTCGCCCCTTTCGAATATTTCCAATATTTTCGCAACACCCACGACGCCGA
>CAYPUN010000017.1:0-19657 GCA_964413985.1 uncultured Rickettsia sp.
TTTCATCAATTTTATTGCGTAATTCTTCGATTTTTTGATTGATTTTGGTTTGAGCAGATAGTCTGGTGGCGATTTTGTTTGATAACAATTCTTGCCTCTCTAAATCAATATCAATCAAAGGAAATTCTTGAATTTGACTAGGAAAGATATTTGTATTATTGCCAAGTCCTTTTTTATTAATTTCAACCAAATATTGAAAATAAGAAGTTCTAAAATAATAATAAGCAAATAACGGATTATATTTTTTTAGTCTTATTCTCATTGTAAAATCGGCAAAAATACCATTTAAATCTTCATCATCAATTAAGGCAATCTTTCCAATTGTTCCTTCGCCAGATCTTGCAATTAAAATATCATCTTTCTTAACAATTTTTTCTTTTATTGTTTTTGCATATTCAACAGAAACAAGCTTTGAATCTTCGCTTTCAAATTTCCAATTTTTAATATTTGCCATTGAAATATAATAAAATTCGCCATTTTCATCATAATTGCTTGGCGAAACACTGCTTCCTAAAACTATTGGCTCTGCAATGAAATTCTTTATTTTTTTTGAAGTTATATTTTTTAATTGACTGTAAACAAATTTTCCCGCTGTTCTATGAAATTTTGGACTTTGCCTTATGTCTATATTGTTGGCAAATTCACTAAAATCAACCTCAAAAAACTTTTCTTTCTTTAATTCTTCAAATTTTTCTAAATCAAAATTAAATTCTTCGGCAAAAACTTCGTTGATTATGGCTTGCGGGGCGATTATTTGGCTTTTTAGTGATTTTATTTCTTGTTCGATTGGGGTGATTTGGACGATGATTTGGGTTTGTTTTTCTTCTAAAATATCTATAATGTTTTTGTCAAATTTCAGACAATTTAAATCTTCAGAATTCATTGTTGGATAACCTTTTCCTTGCCTTGAAATTGCCATTAAGTTTTCAAAAAAGATGGTTCTTAGAGAATAATATAAAATTTTACCTAACTTTTTTGGCTTTAGATTTATAAATGCAGTTGTATAATAATAATCACTCTTTTCTTCGTCTATATAAAGATATTTTTTAAGATTAGGTCTTACTTTTGCAACCAAAATATTGCCTTCCTCAGCTTTTTGAATATCACCTTTTTCAATTTTTGTAAAATAAGGCTCTAAATCCTCTGTTCTATTGTTAAAATTTAAAGATTGAGGCTCAAGATCACCTTGTTTTGTAGCATTTCCAATTTCGCAATAATTAAAATCCTCATCAATTTCATCTAACAAGCCAGTTCTTTGATTTTTTTCAAAATTAATAACTTCAAACAAATCTTTAAAAGAATAAAAATCACTTTTTAAGGATTTATTAAAGAAATTAATAAAGGCAAAATCAAATCTTGCAGTTGGCTCATTTTTTAAAGAATTAAAATCAACCTCAAACCATTTAAAAGCCATAAACTATTTAATTTTCTTATTATTCTTCTTCGGTGGCAAAAAATTTTCACCACTCACCACTTTTTTACCTGTTTTTTCTTCCAATGCGATTCTTGCGTCCTTGGCAATTTTGCCACCTCTTTTTGCGGGCGATTTATTTTCTTCAAAACCTTTTGCCTTTGTGGTCTCGGCGATTTTTCTGGTTGAAAGCTCGGCAAGTGCTGTAAAAATAAGCTCTTCCTCACTCATATGATCACGCAAATTTTGACTTTTCAAACCTTTTAAATTTTTGTGATCAGAAACGCTAAGCCCCGCCCATTCTTGATGAATTATATTTGTTAGAATCGCGAATTCATCACCTTTTTTAACGCCCGCATCTTGCCAATAATCGGTCAATTTATTGCGAGTTTCTTGCCCCATCATTCTTTGTTGCACCCATTTTTCGCTTCGTCCGTGTTTTTTCCAATTTTGCCTCGCTCTGTTTAAAGATTTTTCAGGGTCAGCAATTTCTTCAATTCTTTCATTTCCAACTTTGGCAAGCCACATTTTAATTGGCTCGGCTTTTTTGCTTGGAATTGATTGAATTAAGCGAAATATTGTCTCTAAATCACCAGTATCTGTAAGTCTTAATTTGCCGTCTGGCGCAATCATTTTCAACTGGTCACAATTTGTGACCACTTCACTTCCTTCCTTTTTTAGCCTAGCTTTAAGAGTCGACCAATAGCTTTTTGCTTTATCGTGATTTACGCTTTCAGTCAAAATTGCCACAATATCAATTATAGAAAAAAACCACTTTTGGCTTTTTTCGTCAAAATGTCGCCTGACATTAAATTTCTCAAAAATTGCTAAGCTTTTATCGTTATTTTTGTTTTGCATAAATCAATCCCATTTAATTTGCCTTAAATAATCAAGGGCGGTTTCTAAAACTTCATCATCAAGCAAAATTTCACCATTTTCATTTTCACGATAAAGCTCATTTGGCATTGGCTTTGAACCTCTTTTGGTGCGTTTATAACCAACATTTTCAACTTCTGCCATAAATATTTTATAATTTAACTCTTTCGCTACCCGTCCAAAAACCCACCAGCAATTTGCAAAACCAAAATTATCAACTAAGTCTTTGTCATATTTACAAAGGTTTTCTAATTCTTGATTATATTTTTCAACCAACTCTTTCAAAGAAAGCTTTGAATCTTTTTTTTCAATGCAAGAAACAAGCATTTTTTCAACATTTTGCCGTCTTTTTTGCTCGTCTTCTTTTGAAATTGCCCATTTTTTGTCAATTGATTTTTCTTTCATAAAATGCTCAATTTCTTTTTCGCATCTTGTGCTTAACAAAGACCACTCGCCAACATATTTATCCCAAATTTTGTTCCACTCGCTAATTTCTTGGGCTGTTTTCTTTTGTGCAAAAAGAAGGCTGGTTTTTGTTGAAGTAAATGGCTCAAAAGTGATTTGCGGTAATGAAACAACAGCTTTAACCTTAAAATATTTATAAATAAAAATTCTTATATATTTATTTTCAGTTGTATCAAAAACACTTTCAGGCAAAACAACGCCAAGTCTGCCATTTGGCTTTAAAAGTTGATAATATCTTTCAATAAAAAGATTTTCCGAGTTCTTTTTTTCTCCAAAAATAAAGCTTTTTGTGATTAATTTTTTAGTGTCTTTGTCTAAATCAACGCTAAAAGGCGGATTGGTTAAAATGCAGTCAAATTGCCCATTAATTCTTACTTTATTTTCGCTATCGCTTGCTTTTCCCTTGTAATTATTGTCAATATTTGTTTGATTTAAAGCGTTTGGCTCTGTGGTTTTATTATATAGACTAAAAGGAAGCAACCCATCTTTAACAAAAATATTTGACGACCCATCGCCGTGCAAAATCATATTAACCTTTGTTGCCGTTCCCAAGTTAAAATTATGCTCACTTGCATAAATATATTTTTCAGCCCAGCGATTTTCTCGATTTTCGGGGTAAAAACAACCGCTTAAAAAATCTTTTATATCTCTTGTTTCATCTATTTTATCTTTAAATCTTCTTTTTACGCTTGAAGTGATGAATTTCATATATTCAATCAAGAAAGTTCCGCTGCCTGCGGACGGGTCAATCATAAATGGAAGCCTCACTTCTTTATTAACAAGGTCAATTGCAAGCCTGTCGAGTTGCAAGCCCCATAATAAAAATTTTACAACATTGATGTGAGTAAAAAACTGACCTTTTGTTTGCTTAAAACCTTCTCTTATAATTCCTTCAAAAAAATCTCCTAAAATATCTTTACCTGTTAGACTGTTTTTGCCGTCAACAAATGAAAATTTTTCAAGCTCTTGCACTGTGTATTTAAGCTTTGCAAGTGAAAATTTATTTTCATCAATTACAAAACTTTTGTTTAATTTGTTTTCGTCAACAATATTGAGTCTTTGCTTTAAGGCTCTTTTGTATAATTTGTTTATTCTGTCAAATAATTGGTCATTTGTTTCAAATTCTTCTTTTTCATCATTTTTAGCAAAAGCAAAGGTTTGAAAGTCATATTTTTCACCGTTTCTTTTTTCACTTTCATCTTGAATTTTCGCCAAAATAATATTAACCAAAGACGAAAAAATATCATTGTCATCAGTTCCGCCACCACCCCATAAAACATTGTGCAAAGATTTTCTTTTTTCATCTAAAATTTGATGATCAAAATTTGTTTGCAAATCTTTTTTTCCACCTTTTACATAAGGTTCTTTTTGTGCCTTGTTATATCTTGCTGGCAAAGAATCGGTAAAATCTCTTGTTTCTTCCCAATGCGTAAAAGATGGATATTTTTCATAATCAATTACCATTATTTTTTCTTGAATTTCATCGCCAAAAATCTCAACTGAATATAAAACAAGATAATTAACACCATTTCCTTGCCCTTTTTCTTGGCTAGCAAGATTAAAAAGTTGTTTTTCTATGGTTTCGTCTTTTTTTTCTTCAAATTCTTTTGGTGTTTTTAATTCAATATATAAAAACGCATTGCCATTTTTATCTTTGACAATAACATCAATTCTTGGCTTGTTAACCTTTGGTCGCCCTATGTCATATTCTTTTTCAAGCTCGATATTTTCTGGTTTATAGCCAAGGTCATCAACTAGTCTTTTTAAAATGAAAGCTCTGATTAATTCTTCATCACCGCTTATTTTAGCAATATTTCTGTGGTTTTTTATTGATTTGTTATAAGAAATTATGCGCTTTTCTATATCAATTTTATCAATTGCATTGCTTGATTTTAATTGCTTAAAAACCATTTCTTGAAAAATATTATTTGTCATTTTTAAATTCTATAAAATTTTTCTTTTTATTATAGTTAATAATTTTTAACTTTCAGCAATTAAATTTAACCAAAAAATTAATTAAAAACTAAATCCCGTCCTCTTCCATAGCCTGCCTCATTAAATCCTTAAAATTCCTAAAAAACCAGCTGGTATATCTCTGATATTCAATTCTTTCTTTTGTATATTTTCCATGCTTTAAATTAACCATTTCAAGCTTTTTTAAGCCTTTTTTTGTCTTTGCGCCAGTTGACTTGCCGCCATGAAGCCTGCACCTTGCATTTTTCATTGCTGGTGCTTGACAAGGTTTTCCTGTGCGTCTTGATTTTGCACCGCATTTTTCCGAGTTCTTGATATTAAAACGAACCTTTTTTAAATTATCACCTTTAGCCATTAATTTTATTGATTAAAGTTAATATTTACCTTTTTCAAATTTTATATAAATTTCCTGTGTGCAAGAGGTGGTTTTGCATTTTTTATATTTTGCCACCACCACCCTCTCTTTTCTCTATTAAAAATCCTTTGTTTCATATGCAATTGCAATTAAAACAACGGCTAAAAATATAAAATGCAGCAATAAACTAAGCAATGTCATCAGCCACCCCATTATTAATTTGAGTGTTAACATCGCCAATAACTGCTTTTCCGCCATTTTCAACATTAACTTTCTCAACAATAATTTTATGCTCACCGCTACTTCTATATCTTTTTAAAGCGTCCATTTGCGCAATATAAGTTCTTGTGAATTTAGTTGCTCTTGCCATATTTTCTTGGATTCCATAAGGTGTTTGATTATCTAAGCCAGCCCTAAGAAATGATTGCATAGAAAATTGATGACTTGCCAGTATTTGAGTTAAAAGCATTGCTTCAATTGCGTCTTTGGGCTTGTTTTCTTTAATAAAATCAAACAAAGTATTTACATTGTCGGTTGTATAATCTTTTCCAAAAATGCCTTGCACACAAACCAAAATATTATGAAAAACCAATTTGCTTTTAACGCCAAACATAGAGACAAGTTCAGTATAAACCTTGTCATATTCATCAGGCGCTTTCTTTATAGATACTTCAAGGCAAATTTGATTTTTGCTTTCATGTCTTTTAAAAAAGAAGTTGGCTTTGTTTTTTTCTTTGGCAATAATTTCATTAGCTTGCTTTGTCGTAAGATTATCAAGATCTAGTTGTTTTATCTTTTTCTTTGTCATCATTATTTTATTGAATTGTTTTGTTTATGTAATTATTAAACCCAGCCAAAAAGCTTTTAAATTCGTTTGAATTTTCGTTTAAGCTATACTGTCCTAAAAAATCTTTGCTTATTTCCTTAAAAGCTTTCTTTTTGGCTTCCAATTGATTTAAACCAGCGTCATATTGATAAATTCCCGCTCGCTCTTCATAAGCCTCGAAATAATCTTCATTTTGCCACTCATAAGGCTTTGACAAAGTTGACATTGTTGACAATCTATTGCCTTTATTGCTTTTGCAAGCTTTGTCATCAAATGACACTCTTGACATTGTGTCTTTATTCTCATTAAAAAAATCAAGATATAAATTTACAATGTCAACAATGTCAGAATTGATACCGCCTTGCAAAACCTTGTATTTATTAACATTGTCAAGAAAGTCAAAAATGTCATCACTTTCTTTAAAGGCGTAATAAAAATCTTTTAAATTATGATTTTGCATTTTTATTTAATTTCGTTGATAAAATGTGAATTTAAAATATATCTAGTCGTTGCTTTTTGTTGAAATCCGCTCGATATATGATTTTCAAATAAATATTGATGGTCAACCAATTGACTTAAAGCATCTTCAAGCTCTTTATCTTTTAATTTTGAATAATTACGAGTTAAATCTCTTATGGTAAATTCTTGCAAATAAGGGCTTTTATCGTTGTTTTTTATACTTCTTTTAATATGATTAATTAGCGATAAAGCATTTTCCTTTGATTTATTATCGCTTTCTAAAATACCATAAATCTTTTGTGCATGATTTTCTAAATGGTGGCAAAATAAAATTGCCGTTGTTAAGGTTTTATTTGAGATTGGCTTCAATCTTTCATCTTCTTGCATAAGGTGAAATATCAAGGCAATTGAAGGCAATAATTTTTCATACTTTCCAAGATGTTGCGCCAGCAAATTTTTACCTTCTTGTCCATATCGCTCAATCTTTTTAAAAAGGCTATTGCACCATTTGATATAAGTTTCTTGCGCTTCTGCGTCAAAATTGTAAAAAGCTTTTCTTTGTTCGTCTTTGGTTAAAAAATTAGGCGATATATTTATAAAATCAGTCTCATTAAAGAATTTGGCAATTTTAGCAACTTTTTTTCTTGCCTCAAGATTGGGTTTTTCATCAATATATTGCCTTAAAATTGATTCAGGATAAACCATCAATTGAAATCTTTGCAATAAGCCATCATTATTACCATTTTGAGTTTTTAAAAGGTAATTTGTGATTTTATCAGGTTGTGTCGTTCCCATAATTGCCAGCGAGGCATTCTTAACAAAAATCGAACCTCTGCCAATTGTGTCGCTAGCTTTGCTGACACTTCCCTCCCAAAGTTCCAAAAAATAAGCTCGATCAGATTCATATTCTTTGCGCTCTAAGTTCGATAAAAAACCACTTATTTCATCTCTTTCAAGCAAAATAGAAGGGTTTTTATTGTCTCTTAAAATTTCAGTGATTTTTTGAGTTGTTGCATCTTGAACCCTAAATCTTTCAAGACAAACTTTTTCAGGCTCAATTAGCTTTGCAAGATTTTGCTTGGCAATTTCTATTTTATCAGTTTTACCGCTTTTAAAAGCCTTTCCAAGCTCTTCGTCATAAACTTTTTTAGCAATTTTATATTCGTTAATTTTTTTGTTATAATCTGTAATTTTTTCTTGATATTCTTCTTGCGCCTTATCTTCAAGCGGATTAAAAAAACATAAAGCGCTTTTCATAGCGCTACTTTTCTTGCTGCTTGGCTCGGCAATTGTAAAGCCCCATAAATTGGGAGTAATTAAAAAATCATCATTCTCTTTTGGCTTCATATAAACTTTGCCTGCAAGTAAGCTTGATAAACCAGCAATAAGCGGGATTACAACCATTTCCATTGCAACAGGCTTGTTTTTAGACTCGTTTATAACAAAATCCCTTATTGACTCAGGAAGTAATAAATCAGCGTTAAATTCTTTAAGTTTAACAGATATATCTTTTGATATTTTAAGAGGTTTAAGCTCAATCACATTTTTCTCAATTTGCTTTTTAACCTCGTTAATTCCTTTTTCTTTCATAACATCGTTAAAGTCAGTTTTATTATCATTTATAATATTTGGAGCAATAAAACCTTCTAAACCATTATTTAAAACCGCTTCTTGAGCCTTTTGCACACCGATATTTAAATTATCCATTTTTTACCTCGCTTTTGATTAAATCATTATCCGCAATAATATGAATTTTTGCGCCCTTAAACCTCGTTTTAATGCTCTTTGCAACCAAGTCAAAATTATGGCAAGAGTAAGCAACTACAACCAAACTTTCAGGCATTGCAAGTAAAACCGATAAAGCAGTTGCAACGCCCTCGCAAATGTAAATTGTTAAGCTTTTAAGATTACCGAAAAGAGAATAGCAACCTTTAACCTTACCACCCTTTAAAAAGCTTTTATTACCACCTTTAACAAAGGTTTTGTCATATATTTTCTGCAAAGTCCAAATTTTATCGTCATTATCAATTAAAGCGATTGCAATGAAATTTCCGCAATAATCATTGCCAAATTTTATGCCTTGAATTGGTTTTAAGTTTTTATTTTGAAGATAAAGCGATTCACCTTCATTTTTTAAATCATGCCAAAGGCTTTGCGCTTCTAAAGCAGTTTTTTCATAGTCTTTTTGCCTTTCTGCATCAGCTTTTTTGATAGCTTGTTTTGCTTTGTGTTTTAAATATTCTCGATCAGGAAATGGTAGAAAATTATATTGCACTTGATTTATGGGCTGACTTATTTTAGGAAGATTTCCAGTCCAATCACCAGCAACAATCCAATTATCATAGCAAATATACCAATATTTATCCTTCTTACCAAAACGATGAATTTTTCCATCATTTTTAATATTTTGAGGGGTCGGATAATCATTTGATTGAAAAATATTTTCTATATCCATCATTACTTTACCCTATTTAATTTATCAAAATCAGTTTCGTGCTTTTCCAGCCAAGCATTAAAAGCATCAATCCTATATAGAATCCTTTTACCAATTTTGGTTCTTGGCGCCCCCTTTCTTTTACAAGCATCAACCCTTAAAGATGGAATTGTCTTGTTGAGAATTTCCGAGACTTGCTCTTCTGTGTAATATTTGTTTAGTGCGTTTGTCATTTTTATTTATATTAAAGTTAAAATGTTTAGTGTTGAGGTTTAAACAACACTAAACATAAATTTTTTTACCAATCCAACCTTTCTGATAAACCAAGTTTTTCCATTCTATATTCTAAAGCCTCAATAGAGGCACCAAAGAAAATTGCCATTTTATGTCTGCTTTCATGATAACTAAGATTTAAAAACTCTTTATTTTTTGCTATCAACAGCCCTTTTCTCATCAATAATCTAGCACCAAACATATTAGCTTGCGTTTCTAAAAACTTTTTTTCTACAATAATTTTATGCTCATTTAAGAGAAGATTTTTTGCCACCACATCGTGCTTACAAAAAAAGTGCCCACATTCGTGAGCAAGTGTAAAATTATACCTTCCAATATCGCCAATGCTATCTCCATACGATAATGAATTGTCAACATATATTCTTTTATTTTCAAAATCAATACAACCCAAAGTATCTCTATTTTTTGAATCCAAGTCATCAAAAATTATTTTAAAACCAATATAATCAACTATCTTTTCCATAGGCGTAGGGTCTCCTTCTTTATACAAACCCTTTTTTGCAAGATTTGACATAACTTCCTCGACGGCACTATCAAATTCATATGGCTCAATAAATTCCTTAAAATTCTTAATCATCGATTTGTTTTATACATTTTTTAATATCATCAATGCTAGCCTTCCTTAGAAAAGCAGCATATAATTTTGGCTCTTGATTAATCTTGTCTTTAAGCATTGGATCAATTTTGTTAGCCAAAGCCAAAAGCTCATCGGAATCAATTTTGAGAACTTTAGCAAGTTTTATAATTACCTCTTCACTTGGAGGAGGAAAGTCTCCAGCTTCCATTCTGCTTAAATAAGAAGGACTTAAATTTATTTCTCTAGCAAGCTCTCTCAAGCCCTTATCTAAAGATTGCCTTGCATTTTTTATTACTTCGTTAAAAGTAGAATTTTTCATAGTTTTTTAAGTTAATGGTTTAATTTGAGTGTTGTATAACATAATACAATTTTAAAATTAATTGTCAAACACTATTTTTAAAGTTTTTTAAACAAAATATAATTCAAGTTAATTTCTGATAAAAGAAATGTTGAAATCTTGCAATTTCACGGACACCAGACGGACACCAATAATTTTTGAAAAAGAAGAAAACCTCACCAACCCTTTAGTGGATTGGTGAGCACGGCTGGAATCGAACCAGCGACAACCTGATTAAAAGTCAGGTGCTCTACCGACTGAGCTACGTGCTCTTGACCATAAATTCGCATCTTAACTTTTTTAAGTTAAAATTAACAAATTGACAAATCGAGAAACAAGGCGGGGTATCTTAGAAAAATTTTATCAATTGTCAAGAAGTGATTTTGATTTTTCGCAAAACTTTTTGCAAAACTTTGGCGCCACAGAGCTGTAGGAGCGGACGCATTGCGCCTCGCCCCCACCACAAAAATTATTCGTAATGATCTTTTACCAGTTGATTTAATAAGCGCAAACCAAAACCTGTTGCACCTTTCACAGCCAAAGGATCGCCCTTGCCTTTCCAAGCAACGCCTGCGATATCAAGATGCACCCATTTTGTGTCGCCAATAAATCTTTTCAAAAATTGTGCTGCGGTGATGCTGCCAGCGCCGCGACCTGCGCCAGTGTTGCGCATATCAGCAATGTCAGAATTGATCATTTCGTCATATTCTTCACCAATAGGAAGTCTCCAAACCGCTTCACCAGTGGTTTTGCCAGCTTTTTCGAGTTGCTTTGACAATTCGTCATCATTAGAAAACAATCCAGCATGAATATCTGCAAGTGCCACGATGATAGCACCTGTAAGGGTTGCAAGGTCAATGATAAATTTTGGCTTGAATTTTGTGTTGGTATAATGCAAGGCGTCAGCCAGCACCAGACGGCCTTCGGCGTCAGTGTTGATAATTTCAATTGTTTGACCAGACATTGATCTGACCACGTCTCCGGGGCGTTGCGCTGTGCCTGAAGGCATGTTTTCAACAATGCCAATCACACCAATTGCGTTCACTTTTGCTTTGCGCTGTGCAAGGTTGCGAAGCAATCCAACAACCACGGCAGAGCCCGCCATGTCTGTCTTCATGTCTTCCATATTGTTTGCTGGCTTAATCGAAATGCCGCCAGTGTCAAAAGTTACACCCTTGCCAACAAAGGCAATTGGCTGCTCCTTAGCATTTTTTGCACCATTCCATTTCAAAACCACCAGCTGTGATTCTTTTGAACTGCCCTGTCCAACACCAAGCAGCGCGCCCATTCCCAGCTTTGTCATTTCTTTCACGCCAAGAACTTCAACTTCCAAACCATCTTTTTTTAGAGTTTTGCAAATTGCCGCATAGCTTTCTGGATTCAATATATTGGCCGGTTCAGACACCAAATCGCGCACGAAGAAAATATTTTTTGCCAAAATTTCAAGCTCAGCAAATTGTTTTTTTGCAACATTCACATCTGCCACGGCAAAGCTAACTGCCTGCACGCGCAGCTCTTTATCTTTTTTTCTTTTCTCAAAATATTTGTTAAAACGATAGCTTTGCAAAATTGCACCAAAGGCCAAATTGCAAGCACTTTCGGCTTTTTTGTCACGCAATTTCAACTTGCCAGCAACATCAATATCAAAACCAAAAAAGATTGTTGCATCCTTGATTTTGGCCGAATTCAAAAAAGCCACAACACGCGCACCAATTTTTTGCAAAACGCTGTCGTTCAACTTAGAAGCCTCGCCCGCACCAACAATCACAATAGCGTGATCATGAAACGAAACCAAATGCATGCCATTTTTGCCGCTAAATTCAAATTTGTCTTTCACCATTTTCACTGGCGCAAAGTTTGTTTTCTTTACTTCTTCTTCAGTTAAAATTAAAACTGGCACAGAATTTTTTAGCGCCGAAAATGACGCAACGTTAGAAAAATTTATTTTCATAAAATATTTAATTTGTTAAGTGTCTAAAGCAGTGACACCATCATAGAAAAACATTCAAAAAATGCAAAGCTATAATTTTACAATTTTACTTTCTTTAATAAATCTAGGATTTTTTGGCGGATTCACGCATTGCAGCGGAATGTGTGGCCCATTTGTGTTGACGCAAGTTTCAAACCGCCTGCGCGACATACCCTTAAACAAATTCTCGCAATTTGAAAGATTGAAAAACTTTGCGCTGCTGCCATATCATTTGGGGCGCATCACCACTTATAGCCTCATCGGACTTTTCTGTTCAGCAATCACCAAAAATTTACGCGACAGCGCCGCTTTTAACTATATCTGCGCAACTTTACTTTTATTTGCAGTATTATTTTTTTTACAAAACTTGTTTGAGAAAAAATTATTTAGCTTTCAATTTCGCTTGCCAAAAATTAAAAATCCCCTAATATTAAACGGTCTTTTCAAAAATCCGCGTGGTTTAAATGGATTTTTTCTTGGCACAATTTTAGGATTTATCCCTTGCGGCTTGCTTTATGGTGCATTTGCCTTGGCGGCATCAATTGCCAACCCAATACTTGCCGCTTTTGGCATGTTTTTATTTGGCATCGCAACTTTTCCGGCACTTTTTTTCAGCGCCTGTGGTGGATATTTTTTTCTAAAATTTGTTGGTGATAATTTTAAATTAATCTCTAAAATAATCATCACAATCAATATTATAACTTTGCTTGCAATGGCCTTAGGCCTTATTATTCGTTAAATTAAAAAAATTAAAACATGGCTTCAAACCATACATCTCAAGCTCCTGTCAATTATAATTATGCAATTGTAAAACTTTTTACAATTGCCTCAACTTTTTGGGGAGTTGTTGGATTCCTTGTGGGAGTAGTGATTGCATCGCAATTGGCTTTTCCACTTCTCAATTTTGATATTGAGTGGCTAAGTTTTGGCAGGCTGCGCCCCCTACACACATCTGCTGTCATCTTCGCTTTTGGTGGCAACGTTTTATTTGCCACAAGTTTTTTTGTGGTGCAGCGCACTTGTGCCACAAGGCTTTGGGGCTCTGATCGTTTGCTAAAATTTATTTTTTGGGGCTATCAAGCCTTTATTATCATGGCTGCAACTGGCTATGTTCTTGGCGTCACACAAGCGCAAGAATATGCCGAGCCAGAATGGTATGCTGATTTGTGGCTTACAATCATCTGGGTTTGCTATTTTTTTGTCTTCATCTTTACCATAAAAAATCGCCGCGAACCGCACATTTATGTAGCAAACTGGTTCTTTATTGCCTTCATCGTCACCGTTGCAATTTTGCACATCGTCAACAATCTCTCTCTTCCATTAAGCCTAAATTCTACCGATAGCTATTCTGTTTTCAGCGGCGTGCAAAGCGCGATGATTCAGTGGTGGTATGGTCACAACGCGGTTGGATTTTTCCTCACCGCGGGCTTTATTGGCATTCTTTATTATTATATTCCAAAAAGAGCTGGTCGCCCCGTATACTCTTATCGCTTGTCAATTCTGCATTTTTGGTCTTTGATTTTCATCTATATTTGGGCTGGCCCGCACCATTTGCACTATACATCTCTGCCTGATTGGGTGCAAACTTTGGGCATGACATTTTCAATCATGCTGTGGATGCCATCTTGGGGCGGCATGATCAACGGCATCATGACACTTTCTGGCGCGTGGCACAAATTGCGCGAAGATCCGGTTTTGCGCTTCCTCATCACCGCAGTTGCATTTTATGGCATGAGCACGTTTGAAGGCCCGTTGATGGCCATCAAATCAGTCAACTCACTTTCGCATTACACCGACTGGACAATTGGTCACGTGCACTCTGGAGCCCTTGGCTGGGTTGCCCTCATCAGCTTTGGCGCGCTTTATCACATGGTGCCAATTTTGTGGAACAAAAAAGATATTTATTCTGTCAAATGGATCAGCATCCACTTCTGGCTTGCCTCAATTGGCATCGTGCTTTATATCACCGCAATGTGGATTTCTGGAATCATGCAAGGCTTGATGTGGCGCGCTTATGACAGCATGGGCTTCTTGCAATATTCATTTGTTGAAACTGTGGTTGCGATGCATCCGCTTTATGTTACAAGAGCGCTTGGAGGCCTGTTCTTCTTGTCTGGCGCGTGCTTGATGGCTTTCAACTTTTATAAAACCATTTATTACTCTAAAGAAATAAATTCAAAATAATTATTGATAAACATGAACATCTTCAAACATCATGACAAAATCGAGAAAAGCTCGATCTTGCTTTTAACCTTCACGCTGATCGTTGTTTTGATTGGTGGCTTGATTGAAATTGTGCCGCTTTTTCGTATCGAAACCACAATCGAAAAAGTTGAAGGCATGCGCCCATATACACCGCTTGAGCTTGCGGGTTCAAAAATTTATAAGCGCGAAGGCTGCTATGGCTGCCACTCGCAACAAGTTCGCGTTTTGCGTGACGAAGTTGAGCGTTATGGACATTACTCCCTCGCGGCCGAATCAATGTATGACCATCCGTTTCAATGGGGATCAAAACGCACGGGCCCAGATTTGGCGCGCATCGGTGGCAAATATTCTGACCAATGGCACGTTATGCATTTGAACAATCCGCGCAGCGTGGTGCCGCAATCTATCATGCCGGGATATAAATTTTTGGTTGAACGCGACGCCGACATTTCTGGAATTTCGCAAGATATGGAAACTTTGCGCGCCCTTGGCGTTCCATATAGCGACGACATGATTCAAAACGCCATGAGCGACGCCGTTGTTCAAGCTTCAAACGATCGCGACAGCGCTGCGCTTGAAAAAAGATACGGCAAAAAAGTCAACATCCATGATTTTGACGGCAATCCAAACAAAATTTCTGAAATGGATGCCCTCGTATCTTATTTGCAGGTTCTTGGCACAATGGTTGATTTTGCAAAATATGAACCAGTTGAAAAAACTAGCACAACAACAAAAAAATAATCATGCTAAATTTTTTTCTTAACAACGCTGCAACGATTGGAACGATTTTGTTTTTCACTATATTTTGCTATGTGATTTTCTTTGCCCTCAACAAAAAAAATAAAAAATCTTTTGACGATTCGGCGCAAATTCCATTTCGCGAAAAAGAAAAATAAAGCATGAAAAAAGCATATTCGCTAATTGAAGTTTCTATCGTTGTTTTGATTGTTGGGATATTAATCACTTTTGTTGTTCAAGGCTCATCTGTAATAAAAAGAATTCGCCTGGCAAGCGCCAGATCAATGTCTGCAAACTCTCCCGTTGTAAGTATGAGCGGACTGGCATTGTGGCTTGACGCAACCAGCGAAACCGCTTTTTTGGATACACAATCTGATAACAATTTTCAACTCACGCAGTGGAAAGATTCGAACCCACAAACTGCGTCAAAAAACAACGCTTCGCGCGCCACGTCAACTTCTGCAATCCTTTATAAATCAAGTGGCATAAACTATCTGCCTTCAGTTTATTTTGATGGAACGGCCTCTGTAAATTCAAACCTTGTTGGCGGCCCATTACTAACAAAAAATAATTCATTCACAGCTTTTATAGTTTATCAATCTCTTGATATCACAAGCTCGAGCTGGAGAGGAGCTTTTGTTTCAACCGGCGCATCTTCTGGTGGCTGGGGTTTGCAAAAAAACGGCTCTTCGCCACCAAAAAGAGATTTTGTTTTTGGTGGCGTCACAGATTCATATAGCACCAGCACTCTCACACTAGACCCAGAAATTGTAGTTTTGTCATATAACGGCACCACCAAAACAATGTATATAAACGGCGTTGCAGAAACCATCACCAACTCTTCATCCGCCTTCACCACGCAGCTTACGCGCTATATTGTTGGCAACACCAGCACATCTGGAGGGGCGTCAACTTGGAACGGCTATATCGGAGAAATTATAGTTTTTGAAAGAGCCTTAGGATCTGATGATCGCAAAGCTGTCGAATCTTATCTTGGCAAAAAATGGCGCATCGAGGTCACCCCTTAAATTTGCGCTGCTGCCGATCCAATTGCCAAATCAAGCTCTGCAAGCGCTGCCGCTGCACCTTTTGGATGTTGCCACACAAAAGAAATTATCGCTAAAAAATCAACTTTAGATTTCACAAGTGGTGCGCAATTTTGAGCGGTGATGCCACCAATTGCAACGATTGGTGGATCCATCAATTCGCGACACCAATCAACAATTTCTGTGGTCGGCTTGCCTTTCGAATTTTTTGTTTTACTTGGAAAAAACGCGCCAAAAGAAATATAATCAGCGCCCTGCTCCGCAGCCTCCGTCGCCAAGTGACGAGAATCATAACAGCTTGCACCAACAATAAAATTTTGCGGCGAATTTTTCTTTGCTTCCAAAATTAAGCCATCTTCATCGCCAAGATGAGCCCCGTCCGCACCTGCTTCCAAAGCCATTTTATAAGAATCGTTTAAGATAAATAGCGCACCAAAATCATGACAGATTTTTTTAGCTTCACGCGCAATTTTTAGAATTTCTTGTTTTTCATAACCCTTGAGACGCAGCTGAAACACTGGGGCCAAGCCAGTTTGCAATGCACTTTGCAAATCTTTTGTAAATTGAGGTAGTTCGATTTTTGGTTCGCTGATTAGATAAATTTTTGTCATGTGGCCTTGAAATTTTTATAAGGGCGCGCCTTTTGGGTTGCGCCCTTATTCATCTTATTTTTTACGTCTAAAAAACGCCGGAACATTGATCACATCATCATCCATTTGATGATCGCTTTCTGTTTCTTTTTCATCATCAAAAACTGTGCCGCCAAAAAATTCTTGTTTCTTTTTTGAGGCTTCTTCAGTTTTTTCTTGGCTGATTTTGTGCTTGTGTTTTGCGGTTGTCAAAGGCTGAATTTCAAAATCATCATCTTCATTTGCCACAGCTTTTTTTGGCACAAAATCTTCATGCTTTTTTTCTTTCTTTGAAGAATTCATAAAGCCAAACAAGCTGAATCCAGAAGAAACTGGCACCGCTTCTTCTTTGTGAGAATGATGTTTTTCAGCCTTTGGAGCTGCTTTGCGCACAGGTGCAGCAGGCTTTGAAGCTGGTTGATGCTTGAACGCTTCTTCTTCGCGACGACGATTTTCAATTTCTTCAATTTCATCTTCATCGTTAAAAAAGCTAATTTGCGATAGGTTAGAATCTTCTTCAACATGTTTTTTTGCCAAAGATTCTGCCTTGCCATAATTTAAATTTTCTTCTTTTGCATAAGATTTTTTTGCAGAAAAATGTGATTCGCTAATTTCTTCCGATTCTTCTTGCGCAAGCTTTGCCGCAACTCCCGGATCAAAAAAAGTTTTGCGTGCAGACGCTGGAGCCGCTTCTTTTGCCGCCGCTACAGATTTTTTTGTTTCGCTGCGGTGATTGTCGGTGTGACGACGATCTTCATCAAAGCTCACTCTAAATTTGCTCGCCTCATCGCGATCCATTGTTTTCAAGCTGTCTTGACGATATTCTTCTTCATCAATTCCAGTTGCCACAACCGAAATTCTGATGCGACCTTTCATATTTTCACTAAACGCCGAACCAAAAATTATGTTTGCATTTTGATCAACTTCGCGTTTAATTGTGTTCACTGCCAAATCGGCTTCAAACAGCGTCATATCTGGGCCGCCAGTCATGTTCACCAACACGCCTTTTGCGCCTTTGATCGAAATATCATCAAGCAGCGGATTAGAAATTGCCGCCTCGCAAGCTTCTACAGCACGGTTGTCGCCTTCCGCTTCTCCTGTTCCCATCATCGCTTTGCCCATTTTTGTCATGATGGTGCGAATGTCGGCAAAGTCAAGGTTTACAAGGCCCGGCATTGTGATCAAATCTGTGATTCCGCGCACACCAGCATGCAAAACATCATCGGCCATTTTGAACGCAGATTCAAAAGTTGTGTGCTCATTTGCAATGCGAAATAAATTTTGATTTGGAATTACAATCAAAGTGTCAACGGATTTTTTGAGCTCATCAATGCCTGCCTGCGCTGTTTCCATGCGATATTTTCCTTCAAAATGAAAAGGCTTTGTCACAACACCAACGGTTAAAATTTCGCGCTCTCTAGCGAGTTTTGCAATCACTGGAGCCGCGCCAGTTCCAGTTCCGCCGCCCATACCAGCAGCGATAAAAATCATGTTTGCACCTTCAAGAAGTGATTCAATTTCGCCAAGATTTTCTTCAGCAGCAGCACGTCCGCGATCAGGAAATGAGCCAGCTCCAAGGCCTTTGGTGATTGCAACACCAAGCTGAATTTTGTTTTCTGCAAGTGAGTTTGTCAAAGCTTGTGCATCAGTGTTTGCAGCCACAAACTCAACGCCTTCAAGGTTTGAGCGAATCATGTTGTTGATTGCATTTCCACCCGCACCACCAACGCCAAAAATAATAATTTTAGGTTTTGTCAAAGTTGGTTGCGGAATATTTAAATTGAGAGCCATAAATAAAATTAATTTTTAATGAGAATTTTGCTAACTGATTAATGTCGCTTTAAGAATTTCATCTTCTAGATTTATTGCAATATTTTTCTTCTCTTTATCAACTAATAATTCGATAAAATTAAAAATATTTTTTGCATAAAGTTTGCTCGCATCAGATGAAACAAGGCTTGCGAAGTTTTCATGTCCAATGATTGTAACTTGGCCAACTTGTTTTATTTTGCCATTTTCAGTCAATTCGCAATTGCCACCATTTGCAGCCGCCAAATCAACAATAACCGATCCGGCTTTCATGTTTTTTACCATGTCAGCCGTGATCAAAATTGGCGCTTTTTTTCCAGGAATCAATGCAGTTGAAATCACAACATCTTGATTGATGATGGTGTCAAAAATTAATTTTTGCTGTTGTTGCTTATATTCTTCTGTCATTTCTTTGGCATAGCCACCTTTGGTTTCCAGGTCTTGCGCAGCAGTAGTTTTAACTTCGATAAATTTTGCACCAAGGCTTTGCACCTGTTCTTTTGCGGCCGCGCGCACATCAAAAGCACTGACAATTCCGCCAAGCCTCTTCGCCGTGGCAATCGCCTGTAGGCCCGCAACACCAGCGCCAAGAATTAAAAATTTTGCCGCAGACACTGTGCCAGCAGCAGTCATCATCATCGGCACGCATTTTTGCATAGAATTTACAGCACTCAAAACCGAAACATATCCCGCCAAATTGCTTTGCGAAGACAAAACGTCCATGCTTTGCGCCCTTGTGATTCTAGGCACCAACTCAAGTGCAAAAGGCGAAATTCCTGCCGCTGCCAATTGCAAAATTTTGTCTTTTTCAAAATATGGATTCAACATTCCAATAAACACCGCACCCTTCTTAACCTTAGAAACATCTATATCCGTGCGTTGCACAGAAATTATAACATCAGCTTGTGGCAAGATTTGTGCAACATCATCAACCACCTGTGCACCCGCTTTGCTGTAGACTTCATCGCTTATCGAAGATTTTTCTCCAGCGCCTTTTTCAACAAAAATTTCGAAGCCTTGTTTTTGATATTTTGCGATTAGATCAACACTGATGGCAACGCGCGCCTCATTTGATTTTGTTTCTTTTAAGACTAGAAGTTTCATAGATGGGTAAAGTTATTTATGAAAATAAGGAGATTGGAATGTTTTTTAAAATAGTGAGGAGTCAATTCTAATAAGCCCCAACGGCAACCTTTTTTTAAAACTAGTCGGTTTAAAAAAATATAAGCGGGGGGTAGGAGATATTGCTCCTC
>CAYPUN010000018.1:0-18796 GCA_964413985.1 uncultured Rickettsia sp.
TTTGTTCTTTGTTCTTTTTGTTCTTTGTTCTTTTTATTTTTTTCTGATTTTGCCGATTTGTTCTTTTTCTGATTTCGCTAATCGTCTATGCGGGATTTTCTACGCAAGAATTGTATTTTGAAGAGTTGATGAGGAACTGATTAGGGGCTGATGAAGAGTTGATGGCAAGCTGATTTTGGAAAACTTTTTTTGAAGAACCTCTTTTTATGAGGGAGTTGGGGATCCCCGCAAGCGGGGCGCGGCACGCGTCCGCGGGCATGCGGGAGAAATGACTTAGTTCAGTTTAAACCCTAAGCGTAAAGAAGCCCATCCTTCGGATGGGCCAATTTAACTAAGAGTTCAACAAATCGTTAGCAGCAGCAATAAATTTTTCTGCTTGCTCGAAAGCGTGGCCAGCTCTGGCTTGAGCTTCTTTGATTTCTTCAACCAATTGCTCATATTCGAAAGAATCTGGGTCAACTTGTGCTACGATTTCAGTTTTTTCTTCAGCTTCAGCAAGTGCTTCTGCACCAATATCTAAGATAGCTTGAATGTTTTCAGTAAGATTATCAAAATCTTCTCTTAGCGATTCTCTTAAATCGTAATCTTGATTATCTAAAATATTTTCTGGCATATTCTTGAATTAGTTTTTGTTAATATTTTTTTAAAGTGGATCAATATCAATTTTTACCTTAACTTGAGTTAAGAAATCAACATCTTTAATAACATCTAAAATTAATTTCTGCAAATTAATTTTTTTCTCAGCCTTCAAAAACACGCGATAATAATAACGATTCTTAAAACGCGACATCGGTGCCATAGCGGGCCCAAGCACCTCGATGGCATCATTAAAAGGAAATTTTGAGGCCAAAATTTTTGCCGCATTTAGAGACTTATTTGCATCAAAAGAGCTAATCGTAAAATTGGCCATTTTTGTGAAAGGCGGCATATTTAACGATTTTCTGTTGGCAATTTCGAACTCATAAAAACCTTTTTTGTCATTTTGAATTATTTTTTCGAAGACAAAGTTTTGCGGATTAAAAGTTTGCAGAAGCACCTTGCCACCATGATCCTTGCGGCCTGCGCGCCCTATCACTTGACTTAAAAGTTGGAAAGATTTTTCGGTTGATTTTAAATCACCCGCATAAAATCCACTATCCGCATCAACAATTCCAACCAGCGTCAGATTAGGAAAATCATAGCCTTTGGCGATTATTTGCGTGCCGATAATTATGTCAATTTCGTTATTTAAAATTTGCGTGATAACTTTTTTTGCTTCTTCAAAGCTGGTGATGTTGTCGCTGGTGACCGTTGCAATTCGTGCTTGCGGAAAGGTTTGCGAAATTTCTTCGGCAATTTTTTCAACACCAACTCCAATGTTGATTATCGTTTCTTTTTCGAGGCAAATTTTGCAATCGTGCGAGAATCTTTCATTGTGCCCGCAATAGTGACAGACAGCGGTTTTGGCGTGTTTGTGATGCACCAAATATGCGCTGCAATTTGGGCAATTTACCTTGGTGCCACATGCCTTGCAAAGCGTGACGGGAGAATAGCCGCGACGGTTTAGAAACAGCAAACTTTGTTGCCCCAAAGCAAGATTTTTTGCCAGCGCTTCACGCAAAGTTAGCGAAATATTTGAACCATGCTCGAGCTTTGTCCTTCTAAGATCAACAATCTCTATATCATTTATTTTTTGATTGAATTTATCGCCCAAAAAAAAGTAATTATATTTGCCCGATTTGGCGTTGATATAGCTTTCAAGTGACGGTGTTGCAGAAGATAAAATAACCGGAAATTTTTCAAGCGAAGCCTTCAAAATCGCCATGTCGCGCGCGTTGAAATTAAAAATTTCTTCTTGCTTAAAAGACGAATCATGCTCTTCATCAACGATAATTAATTGCAAATTTTTAAATGGCAGCAACAACGCTGAGCGCGCGCCAATCAACACTTTGACAGATCCGTTGACAATTCCGCAAAAAATTTCGCGCTTTTCTTTTTTTGAAATTTTTGAATGCCACAGCGCAGCTTTAAAACCAAACTGCTCCTCAAACCTTGACAGCAGCTGACTGGTGAGCGCAATCTCTGGCAGCAAAATTAAAGTTTGTGCTTCGGGATTTTTTAAAATTTCAGCAATCAGCGCAAAATAAATCTCGGTTTTTCCAGATCCAGTCACAGCATCAAGCAAATGAATTTGTGAGCTGCCTTCCCTTGCGCCAGAAGACCTCGAGGCATTTATCTCATCAAAAATTTCTTGCTGTTTTGGCGATAATTTTTTTAAAATAATTTTTTCTACATCAACTTTTTGTGTGAAAAATTTTTCTAATAATTTTTCATTTTTGATTTTGTCGGAATTTAAAACACCGACAAAAGCCTTGAGCACCAAGCCTTGCGGCGCCATGTTATAATTTGCAATTCGTCGCAAAAAATCAATCAAAGCATGATCAAATTTTACAAATTTATGCTTGGTGATAATTGATTTTATTTTTGAATTTTCGATTTTTGCAACCTCATCCAACTCTGTCACACCAACAACCAAGCCCCATAATTCTTTTTTGCGAAATGGAACTTTTACAACATCTCCTATTGCGCAATTGGCGTCGCAGTCCTTATAGGTAAAGGCGCGATCAAATGGCAGCGGCAATAATATTTCGAGATATTTTTCCGTCATAAAGTTGGTTGATTTAAAGAGAAAACGCTACTATAATAGACCGCACATTTTCAATTATCATTAAATTTTAAAATATGAAATTTTTTATCGATTCTGCCGAAGTTTCTGAAATTAAAGAACTGGCATCTTATGACTTGCTTGATGGCGCCACAACCAATCCGTCTTTGATTGCCAAATCGGGCCGCGATTTCAAACAGGTGATTGCCGAAATTTGCCAAATTGTTGAAGGCCCTGTCAGCGCTGAGGTGGCGGCTTTAGACTATGAAAACATGGTTCGCGAAGGCGAAATTTTGAGCAAAATTGCTAAAAATGTTTGCGTAAAACTGCCTTTGACACTTGACGGATTGAGGGCTTGTAGATATTTTTCAAACAAAGGAATTGCTACAAATGTCACGCTTTGCTTTTCGGCGGCGCAAGCAATTTTGGCAGCAAAAGCTGGTGCAACTTTTGTTTCTCCATTTGTGGGAAGGCTTGATGACAATGGTCAGGACGGCCTCGAATTGATTGAAGAAATTTGCACAATTTTTGGCAATTATCCAAATTTTAAAACTGAAATTTTGGTGGCTTCGGTGCGAAATCCAATTCACATCACATCTTCTGCAAAAATGGGAGCGCATGTTGTCACGGCTCCTGCCAAAGTCTTAAAACAGCTTGCTTCTCATCCATTGACTGACAAGGGTATAGAAACTTTTGTTAAAGATTGGGCTGCAACTGGTCAAAAAATTTAATTTCGAAATATAACTTAATTTACACAAAATATGAACTATCAATTTATCACTCACGCTAACGCTCAAGAAGTTGCTGCAACCTCTGCCACAGCGCCTGCAGAACAATTTCAATTCACCAGCTTGGTGCCTTTAATTTTAATTTTTGGCGTTTTTTATCTTTTGATAATCCGCCCGCAAAGCAAGAAAATGAAAGAACAGCAAGAATTGTTGAAGGGTATCAAAATTAACGACAAAATCATCACAGGTGCCGGAATTATTGGCGTGGTGAAAGATATCGACGACAAAGAAAATATGCTTGAAGTTGAAATTTCTAACGGCGTTGTCGTGAAAATGCTGCGCAGCTATGTTGTTGATTTGTTGAACAAAAAAGATTTAGTGGCAAAAAACGATAAAAAATCGAGCAAAAAATAATTTTGCGCCGCGCTCTTTGAAATAATTACAAAAAATTTAAAAAATGCTAAACTTTTCTAAAACAAAAATTCTTTTAATTTTATTGGCCTGCTTTGCGGCCTTTGCTTTTGCGGCTCCGTCGTTTTTGTTGCACGACAAAGACACGGCCGCAAATTCTGTTTTAGCAAAATTTTTGCCAAGCAACAAAGTTAATTTGGGCCTTGATTTGCGCGGCGGCTCACAATTGATGCTTGAAGTTGATTTTGATTCTTATTTGCAAGAACGTCTGGCAAATTTGAAAGATGAGATGAAATTATCTTTTCGCGAAGAGTCTGTAAGAACAATACCAGAGCTTGTTGGCGGCAAAGTTATTTTTTCACTTGATGACAAAGATCAACAAAAAGCAGCAAAAAAACTTATCAACAAATTAAGCAAAAAAGTTGATATTGACGAAAGTGACGGCAAATTTGCAGTTTATTTTTCTGATAGCGAAATTTTGCAAATGCGCCAAAATTTGATTCGCCAATCAATTGAAATTATCCGCCGCCGTATTGACGAATCTGGCACAAAAGAGCCAACAATTCAGGCCCAAGGCGACAGCAGAGTGTTGTTGCAAGTTCCGGGTGTTGAAAATTCTGACGAGATAAAATCAATTTTGGGCAAAACCGCAAAGATGACTTTTCACTTTGTTGCTGATGAAACTTTCTCAGCCAACAAATCGCAAGCGGCGCTAAATCCAAGATTGGAAGCGGTTGTGGACAATGAAGGCCGCACTTATTTAATTGAAAAAGAAGTGGCTCTGAGTGGCGATTTGCTAACCGATGCCAACCCTACATACAACGAGAACCAGCCCGCAGTTTCGTTTCGCTTCAACGAAGTTGGCACCAGAAAATTCGCCAAAATCACCGCCGAAAATGTTGGCAAAATTTTTGCAATTGTGCTTGATGGAAAAGTGATCACGGCCCCGAGAATCAACAGTGCAATCAATCAAGGCAGCGGTATAATTTCAGGAAATTTCGATACAAAATCCGCCAACGAATTGGCGCTTCTACTTAGAGCTGGCGCACTTCCAGCGCCTTTAAAAATTATCGAAGAACGATCAGTTGGGCCATCTCTTGGACTTGATTCAATAAAACATGGAGCGGTTGCATCACTTGCTGGTCTTGGTCTCATCGCCTTCTTCATGATTTTATTTTATGGCTTTTTTGGCGTGATTGCCGACATTGCAATGATAGTAAACATCGCAATCATCATTTCTGTTTTGTCACTTCTTGGCGCCACCCTCACCCTTCCCGGAATCGCTGGTATAGCACTCACAATGGGCATGTCGGTTGACGCCAACGTGTTGATTTTTGAACGCATCAAAGAAGAATTGCGCGAAAAAAAATCGGTGTTTGCGTCAGTTGAGCAAGGATTTTCGCAGGCCTTTCGCACTATTCTAGATTCAAATATCACAACTTTGATCATTGCACTTTTCCTTTATACATTTGGCAACGGCCCAGTTAAAGGCTTTGCGGTCACGCTTTCAATTGGAATTTTGTCATCAATGTTTTCTGCCATCATTTTGGCACGCATGCTGATTGCAATTTGGCTTAAAAAAACAAGACCTCAAAAATTGAATTTGATATAAAAATTAGTGATTAAATATAGGTTTTTTCTTCACATTTTTTTGCTGCTGATTTTTACCCACAAAAACGGCCTCGCCTTTTCTTTTAAAAAACCATCAACCGACACCAACTCCGAAAGCCCTGTGGTTCTTAAGGCCGACAATGTTGATGGCGACAAAACCACCAATGTCGTAACCGCCACCGGCCACGTTGAAGCAACCAGAGACAATGCAGTTTTAACATCCGATTCAATTTCTTACAACAAAGATGAAGGACTTCTAACCGCTCAGGGCAATGTGCGCGTCAAAGATTTGGAAGCGGGAAAAATGCGCGCCAAAGAAGCAAAAATCAAAAGCGATTTTAGCAGCGGCTATTTTTTAAACACTTCGATGATTTTTAGCGACGGCTCCTATCTTACAACTGCGCGGGCTGATCGCAAAACTCCAGAAGTCACCGTTTTGCAACGCCCTGTTTTTTCTTTGTGCCCCGACAAAGAAATCAACCGCAACAACGATCTGGTTGGCACAAAGCGCGACGTAATCTCGATCAAATCTTCAGAAGCCACAATTGACCGCGAGAAGCAAGTGGTGAACGCCAAGCACGCCTTTTTGCGCATCTATAACGTGCCAGTTCTTTACACACCCTATTTGCAATTTCCGCTGCCCGACAACAAACGCCGCAGCGGTTTTTTAACGCCATCTTATATCAAAAATAATCGTTTCGGCCTTGGTATTTTGGCGCCCTATTTCGTTGATATTGCACCAAACGCCGATTTGACAATTTCGCCAAAACTTTATCTTGCCAAAAGCCAATTCACCGTTGTTAACGAATTTCGCCACCTGACCTCTTATGGGCAATATAATTTAAATTTAGAAATTTCGAACAACGTTGCAATTGCCAACACCGACAAACTCGTAATCGACAGAACCAAAAAAGCTTATCGTTGGTTGACAACAGGCGCCAGTAAGCTCGATCTCACTACAAATTCGCATGTTGAATATAACATAAACACCGCAAGTGACCGAAATTATTTGCGTGATTATAACTATAGTTTCCTTGCCTTCACCGTTTCTGATGCGCATTATGACTATACCAAAGATCGCGAATATTTCGGCGTAAAAACCGTGCGCGTGCAAGAGTTGGTTGATGTCACAAAAGAAGGCGAAGCCCCGCTGGTTCTGCCTGCAATCAATCATTATATTGAAAGCAAACCCGGAGCGCTCAAAGAAAAATATGCGCTCTCGTCAAATTTTACTGCAATTTCGCGCTATAGCGGCTTGCAATATCGCCGCGCCTCTTTCACGCCAGAAGTAAAATTGCCAATAAATTTGCATGGCAATTTGATCAGCCTAAATGCGCGCGTGCAAACCGATCTTTATTCGCTTGAAAACAATTACCAATATCAAGACGCATCTTTGGCAGCGTCAAAATATGATTCTATCGTGTCAAATTATAAACCAGAATTTGCTGCAACTTGGCGCTTGCCTCTCATTCAAAAAGCCAAAGCCAACACTTTGATGATCGAGCCAATTGTCAGCTTCGTTTCAAGCAATATGCAAAAAAGTTTTTTGAAACTTCCAGATGAAGACAGCAACAATTCGGAGTTGACTGTAACAAATTTATTCAACAACAATCGTATCGCCGGCTATGACCGCAATGAGACGGGAGAGCGCTTCAGCTATGGTGCAAAAACTTCGATGTTCAACAAATATGGACAATTTGGATTAACCTTAGGACAAAGTTATCGCATCAGCAGCCGCTCGCAGGATGTTACGATTCGCGGTTTCAACAACAATAATAAGTCGAATTTGATTGGCGAACTTTCTTACAAAATTCCAAAATATTTTAATGCAGTTTATTCATTTCAACTTAGTGAATCAAACTATCGCAACGAGGTGAACTCTCTATATAGCGACTTAACTTTGCGCTATGTTACAATTAGTGGAAATTATTTATTGCTGCGTCGCAACAACAGCAATGCACAAGAAATCAGCCAAGGCGGCGGCTCTTTTGGGGTTAAGGTGACACCGAAGCTTCTTGTTTCTCTGACAGCCGCGCACGACTTCGTTTTGCAGCGCACAATTTCGCGCGGCATCACATTTGATTATGGCGGCTGTTGCTTAATTTTAAATTTTTCGGTGAAAGAAAATAACTCAATCAACTTGACGCAGCCACAAACTTCTTATCAGATTAACGTTTTGGTGCGCGGGTTTTAACATCGAATTATCATAATTTAGAATCATTTATAGCGAGGCTTATGTTGCATGGCCCCTACGGCAACCTTTTTTTAAGGCTCGTCGCCTTAAAAAAAGCTAAGCGGGGCCATACAACATAAGCCTCGCTATAAATGATTCTAAATTATGATAATCGGTTTTATTTAATTATTCCACCGTCACAGATTTGGCAAGGTTGCGCGGGCGATCAACGTCGTTGCCTTTATAAAGCGCAACATAATAAGCCAACAGCTGCAAAGGCACCACCGTCACAAGCGCCTCTAAGATCGAGCCACCACCGCAATCTGGCATCCACATTTTTTTCATCGCCAAATCTTTTAAACTTGCCAAGCCTTTTGTGTCGGAAAGCGCAACCACATTGCCTTGACGCGCCCTCACCTCTTCAACGTTTGAAACAGTTTTTTCAAATAAAGAATTGCTTGGAACCAGCGCAATCACAGGCATTTTTTTGTCAATCAATGCAATAGTGCCATGTTTTAATTCGCCCGACGCAATTGCTTGCGCGTCGATATAAGAAAGCTCGCGCAATTTGAGTGCGGCTTCAAGCGCCGTGATATAAGACACGCCACGACCAATATATAAAATGTGACGCGCTTTCGACAAATATTTTGCAACTTTTTTTATCTCGCGCACATTATCTTGCGCCAAAACTTGGCCAATTGCAGAGCTTGCATCTGTAAGCTGTTCCAAATATTGCGCCAATTTTTTATCATCGACTTTTTCTTTTTTCACTCCAAGTTGAATTGCAAAAAGTGCTAACACCGACATCTGCGCAGTGTATGCCTTTGTAGAGGCCACACCAATTTCTGGGCCCGCAACGGTTTTGATCACAGCATCTGAAAGCTGTGCCATGCTGCTTTGAGCCACATTTACAATTGAAAGAATTTTTTGGCCATGAGCCTTCGCATATTTTAGCGCCGCGATTGTGTCAGCAGTTTCGCCCGATTGCGAGATAAACACCATCAAATTATCTTCACGAAACGGATGTTTGCGATAACGAAATTCTGATGCAATATCAACTTCAACTTCAACTTGGGCAATTTCTTCAATCAAATATTTTGCCGCGCAAGCCGCATAAAATGAGGTTCCGCAGGCAATTGCAGTGATTTTGTTGATACGCGATAAATCAAAAGGAAAATTTGGCAAATGAATTTTTTGATTTTCTAAATCGACATAATTTTGTATTGTAAGATCAAGAACTTGCGGCTGTTCATGAATTTCTTTGAGCATAAAATGTTTATAGCCATCTTTAGAAGCGCTCTTTCCAACAGCTTCCATAACATGTTCTCTTTTTTCAATTGCAACACCATTTACATCAAAAAATTCTACTGAATTTTTTTTCACCAACGCAAATTCATTGTCATCAAGATAAATTATTTTGTTGGTGTGGTTTGCCAAAGCATAATAATCTGACGCGATATAATTTTCGTCCTCACCAAGCCCCACAAGCAACGGCGAGCCTTTTTTGGCAATCAAAATCACATCTGGCTGCTCGCGAAACATCACTGCCAAAGCATAAGAACCATCAATTTCTTTTAACGCTGCGATGATTGATTTTTTGATGTCACCAGTTTTTTTAAAGTGCATTTCAATCAAGTGTGGCACCACTTCGCTGTCAGTTTCACTCAAAAATTGTGCGCCATTTTTTTGCAACAATTCACGCAATTCTTGATAATTTTCGATGATGCCATTGTGAACCACACAAACTTTTGAAGAGGCGTGCGGATGGGCATTTTGCTCACTTGGCCGACCATGAGTGGCCCAACGCGTGTGCCCAATTGCCGTTTGATTTTTATTTTTTGGATTAAAAATTTTTGATTTTTTGATCGCTTTTTCTAAATTGACAATTTTGCCTTCTTGCTTCACGGTTTTGAACTGCCCATCTTCAAGCAGCGCAAGGCCCGCAGAATCATATCCGCGATATTCAAGCTTCTTCAAACCATCAACAATTTTTTCAATCGCGCTGCTTGAACCAACAACACCAATAATTCCACACATAATTTTAAAAAATTAATTTTGATAAATATGGTGCGATGATAGGCGGGATAAGCGTTAAAGTAAATTGTAATGTTTGGAAAAAAATTGTAATTTTTGGAAATAAATATAAGAGATGGTGGAGCTACGGGGATTCGAACCCCGGACCTCTTGCATGCCATGCAAGCGCGCTACCAACTGCGCTATAGCCCCTCTTTGTAAGATTTTGCAAGACATTTTTATCTCGCTTTCACGATAAAAAACTGCTTTGCAAATTTAATTGATTTCTCAAATCATAGACCAAAAAAATAATTTTAAAACATCAAACTTGAAAAAGATTTTCAAAGCTTTATTCTAGGCCTCTTCTGGCCAATCCAGCAAGCAATAAACAAAAATTAAAATGATAAAAATTTCATTCCCAGATGGCGCCGTTAAAGAATTTCCGCGCGAAATAACCGGTGCAGAAATTGCCAAATCAATCTCGCTAAGCCTTGCCAAATCTGCTTTGGCAATCAAGGTTAACGGCGAACTTCGCGATCTTTCACGCGCCATTGAAACCGACGCAAAAATTGAAATTGTCACACCAAAATCGGGGGCAGATGCGCTAGAAATTATCCGTCACGACGCCGCTCACATCATGGCGCAAGCGGTGAAGGAGCTTTTTCCAAAAGCGCAAGTTACAATTGGGCCCGCAATTGAAAATGGTTTTTATTATGATTTTTCGCATCCAACAGCGTTTGCGCTCGAAGATTTAGAAAAAATTGAAAACAAAATGCGCGAAATTTCGAAGCGCGATGAACCCTTGATCCGCGAGGTTTGGAAGCGCGAAGATGCTATTGCTTTTTTTAGCGAAATTGGCGAAAAATATAAAGCTGAAATTATTAGTGCGATTCCCGCCCACGAAAACATCACGCTTTATCGCCAAGGCAGCTTTGTTGATCTGTGTCGCGGCCCGCACGCCCCCTCAACTTCGCACATCAAACATTTTAAGCTGATGAAGCTTGCTGGCGCTTATTGGCGCGGTGATTCGAAAAACGAAATGTTGCAAAGAATTTATGGCACTGCGTGGGAAAGCAAAGAATCTCTCGACAAATATTTGCACATGCTGGAAGAGGCCGCAAAGCGCGACCACCGCAAGCTGGGGCGTGAGCTCGATTTGTTTCACGTGCAAGAAGAAGCTGTGGGCTCAGTGTTTTGGCACCCCAATGGCCACACAGTTTATCGTCAAATTGAAAGCTATATCCGCGGCAAGCTTGAAAACAACGGCTATGTCGAGGTTAAAACTCCGCAAATGATTGACAAAGTTTTGTGGGAAAAATCGGGTCACTGGGAAAAATTTCGCGAAAATATGTTTTCTTGCGACACCGAAGAAAGAACGCTTGCGATCAAGCCGATGAATTGTCCAGCGCATATTCAAATTTTTAATCAAGAGCTCAAATCTTATCGCCAATTGCCGCTGCGCATGGCAGAATTTGGCTGCTGCCATCGCAACGAATCTTCGGGATCGCTTCACGGCATCATGCGCGTGCGTCAATTCACTCAAGATGATGCGCATATTTTTTGCGAAGAACATCAAATCAACCAAGAGACTGTAGCCTTCTGCGCCCTTCTCAAAGAGGTATATAAAGACTTTGGTTTCACAGATGTGAAGGTGAAATTTTCAACTCGCCCCGAAAAACGCGCAGGCTCTGACGAGACGTGGGACAAGGCTGAAAAGGCTCTTGAAGATGCGGTTAAAATTGCTGGATTGGCCTGCGAAATCAACCCCGGTGAAGGCGCATTTTATGGCCCCAAACTAGAATTTACGCTGGTTGACGCCATTGGACGGGAGTGGCAATGCGGCACTTTTCAAGTCGATTTCATCCTACCAGAACGTCTTGATGCAAGCTATATCGCAGCAGATGGCTCTAAGAAGCGCCCTGTTATGTTGCACCGCGCAATTTTGGGCACATTTGAAAGATTTATCGGCATTTTAATTGAAAATTGCGCTGGAAAATTTCCACTTTGGTTGGCACCAATTCAAGTGGTTGTAGCCACCATCACCAATGATTCTGACGATTATGCGCGCAAAATTGTTGGCGATTTAAAAGCCCTTGGGTTCAGAGTTGAAGCCGATTTGGCGGCAGAAAAAATCAACGCCAAAATTCGTAATCACAGCTTGAAAAAAGTGCCGTTCATTGTGGCCGTAGGCAAGAACGAAACTCTCGACGGCTCGGTTGCGGTGCGAACATTTGGCGAAGAAGGGCAAAAAATTATGCCTTTTGCTGAATTTGTGGCGCTTGCACAAGATATTGTCAAAAAACGAATTTAAAAACACCACGCAACATGAAAAAAGTGCAAAAAAAATCCGGCAAAAATCTGGTAAAAAAAGATTTTTTGAATTGCTATTTAAGCCAGTCAAATCCTATTGTGGGCGATCTTGATGGCAATGCCAATTTTGTCAAAAATGAATATTTTTTGGCTGCGAAACAAAATGCCGATTTAATAATTTTTTCTGAGCTAAATTTAACTGGCTATCCGCCCGAAGATTTGCTGAACAAAAAATATTTTATTGATGAGGCGCGGCAAAAAATTAAAGAAATTTGCGCTATCACCAAAGGCGAAGAAACCGCTATTTTACTTGGCGCACCAATCTTAGAAAAAAGTGCATTATATAATTGCGCCTTATTAATTTCGCACGGAAAAATTCAAAAAATAATCAAAAAAATCACGCTGCCAAATTATGGCGTGTTTGATGAAAAAAGATATTTTGCCACTGGCGACAAGCCAACAATCGTTGATTTTAAAGGCTTCAACCTTGCTGTGTTGATTTGCGAAGATATTTGGAACAAAGAAAATTCACGCGCTTTGAAAGGCAAAAAAATTGATGTAACAATATCACTAAATGCGTCACCTTTCAGTCAGAAAAAAATTGCTAAAAGATTGGCAATTGCAAAGGATTTTGCCAAAACTACGCAAGCCCCGCTGATCTACGTAAATCAAGTTGGCGGGCAAGATTCAATTATTTTTGACGGCAATTCTTTTGTTGCGGATAAGACTGGAAAAATGGCGCTAAAAATGCGCGGTTTTGCAGTTGATAAATGTCTTGTACAAATTGCCAAAAAAGACAAAAAAATTATCGCGCCACAAAATTCTACGACCTTCATCGAACCAGAAGAATCAAGCATCTATCAATGTTTAGTTTTGGGACTTCGCGACTATATTCAAAAAAGCAATTTCAAAAAAGTTGCACTTGGAATGTCTGGCGGCATAGATTCGGCGCTGGTTGCAACAATTGCAGTTGATGCACTTGGCAGCGAAAATGTGAAGCTGATCGCCCTGCCCTCAAAATATAATTCAAAACAAAGTTTTATTGATGCGCAAAATTGTGCCAAAAATCTTGGCATTCAACTTGAAACAATCGAAATTGAATCGGCGTTCAAAGCAATGATTTCAACGCTTGAAAATCAATTTAAAAACACCAAACCCGATTTGACCGAAGAAAATTTACAATCAAGAATTCGCGGTTTGTTGCTGATGGCAATTTCAAATAAATTTGGCAATTTGTTGCTTTCAACTGGCAACAAATCTGAGCTTGCGGTTGGCTATGCAACCATATATGGCGATATGTGCGGCGCTTTCAATCCACTGAAAGACATTTATAAAACTGAAGTTTTTGCTTTGTCAAAATGGCGCAACGCCAACATTCCCGCCATTTCGCGCTATCAACAAAAAAACCTAATTCCAGATTCAATCATCACCAAAGCGCCGTCAGCAGAGCTGCGCGACAATCAAAAAGACAGCGACTCACTGCCAGAATATGATGTGCTTGATACAATTCTTTACAAAATGATTGAAGAAGAAAAATCAATCGCGCAAATAATCAAAGAAACAAAATTTGACGCAGCAACAATAAAAAGAGTTGCAAAGTTATTCTATTTTAGCGAATATAAGCGCAGGCAGGCAGTGATTGGACCAAAGGTTTCCAAAATGTCATTTGACCGCGATCGTCGCTATCCAATTACCAACAAATTCCATCAATAGACATATGCTTTCAGTTATAGTTTACGGCAGAAATGATAATCACGGCTATAACATGCATAAGCGCATTGCCATCAGCCTCAACTGTATCGCTGAAGTTTTAACGCACGAAAATGACGAAATTTTATATGTTGATTATAACACGTCAAACGACCTTCCAAGCGTTATAGAGGCGATTGCAGACACCCTCACCGACAAAGCAAAAAAACTCACGCGCGTTTTTCGTGTGCGCGAAGAAATTCATGCAAGATACAAAAACAAAACTCACGCGCAAGTGAACGAACCCTTGGCGCGCAACATTGCAATCAGAAGATCGAATCCGCAAAATAAATGGATTTTGTCAACCAACACTGATATGGTTTTTACAATTCTTGATGACAAAAAATCATTGTCAGACATTGTAGCGGAAGCAAAAGATGGCTTTTATGGACTAGCTCGCTTTGACGTTCCAGAGCCAATGTGGGAATCTTTGGATAGAAAAAATCCACACGATATAATTTCAAAATTTAAACTTTGGGGAAAATCTTTACACTTAAACGAAGTGGTTTATGGCAACGAAACCATAATTTACGATGCTCCCGGTGATTTTCAATTGATGCTTCGTGAAGATATTTTTAAAATTCACGGCTTTGATGAAAGAATGATTTTGGGCTGGCACGTTGATTCTAACCTGTGCAAGAGAATGAAATTGCTCAAAGGAAATATTAGCACAATGCAAGATTATCTTTATGGATATCATTGCAACCACACCAGACTTAGCGGCTGGGCTCACAGCTTGAAGAGAAAAAAAGAAAACAGCATCGGAGATTTTTTTGAAAAAATATCATCGCCTTATTTGCCAGATCAAGAAAAATCTTGGGGCTTGGCAGATGCGGCTGTAGAAGAAATCAAAATCGGAAAAGATGCAACTTCCAATTTCGTAAGCAATTTAGAAAGCCTTATCACCAATCCTTTGGCGCAAAACTTTACAGAATCTTTTTACAACAACAGGGGTTCTGGCGAAATATATTATTCCACTAATCACGTCGCACCATTCTTGCTTGAACAAATTGCTCTGTTGCCGCAAAAATCACAAATAGTATATGTTGGCTTTAACCAAAAAATGCTCGAATATTTGGAAAATTTTTGCGCAAAAAATGAACAAATTTTGCACTATTACAATCTCACCCCGCCAGAATCAGAAAGGTTCCAACTTATGCTTGAGTATAAAATAAATCCTTCTAAAGCAAGCTTTATAAACAAAGATCAAATAAACAAAATTGCCGATCTTGTAATATTTGATTTTGGCAATGAAAAGCCGCAAGAAATAAAACGATACCATCTTGAATCTTTTTGCAATTTGCTAGACGCTCAAGGCTTGGTGCTGATAGAAATTGCAAATGAAGTTAGTAAAAAAGATTTCAAAGTCATAAGTATCAACGTTCAAAATTCAAAATATTACAAATCTGTTAAAAGATTTTTCAGTCCAATACAAAATCCATTCATAACTCACATCATGGTGGGTCGCAAAGTTAATGCTCGCAAAATATTGAAAAATGCACTTTATTTTGAATATGTGGCAGATAAAATAACCAATTTACTAGGAAGAAAAGGTCGCATAACCTTTCTATTGATATCTCCTTTTTTTATATTCTATTTTACCCTTGTAGCCATAATCAAATTGATAGTAAAAAAATACTCGTTAAAAAATAAACTTAAAACCGCACAAAAAAAACTCGCAAACTTATGGATCTAAATTTAAACAAATAATTTTAATAACAAGAAATGGCTAATATTGAAACAGTAAAATCATTTTGGGATAACCGACCTTGCAATATCAGGCATTCAACAAAAGAATTTGGCACCAAAGAATATTTTGAAGAAGTTGCAAAAAGAAAATATTTTGTAGAGCCGCACATTTTGCAATTTGCTGAATTTGACAAGTGGCAAAATAAAAACGTCTTAGAAATTGGCTGTGGCATTGGCACGGCAGCTGTTGATTTTGTCACCAACAAAGCAAATTATACTGGCGTTGATATTTCAGAAAAATCAATTGAAATTGCCAAAAAGCGTTTTGATTTATATAATCTTAAGGGCAATTTGATTAGTCATGATTGCGAAAAATTAACCGAAGTTGTTAATGTTTCTGGCGATAAGAAATTTGATTTAGTTTATTCATTTGGCGTGATTCATCACACTCCAAATCCAAAAAACATCATCAAAGAAATTAAAAAATTAATCAAAGAAGATGGTGAATTGAGAATTATGCTTTATGCAAAAAATTCTTGGAAAAATTTTATGATTGAGTTTGGATATGATCAGCCAGAAGCTCAGAATGGCTGTCCAATTGCTTATACTTATAACGAAGACGATGTTAAAAATCTTCTTGAAGGATTTGAAGTAACCTCTATAACTCAAGACCATATTTTTCCTTACGTTGTAGAAAAATACATCAACTACGAATACGAATTTCAGCCTTGGTTCAAAGCCATGCCAATTGAAATGTTTCACCAGCTAGAAAAAAAACTAGGGTGGCATATGCTGATAAAAGCAAAACCAATTTTTTAATTTGACGATATGAAAACAGCTTTAGTATGCGGCGCTGGCGGCTTTATTGGCGGCCACTTAGTAAGAAAATTGAAACAAGAAGGTTTTTTTGTTCGCGGCGTTGATTTAAAAAAACACGAATATAGCGAAACCGCCGCAGATGATTTTGCCGTTGGCGATTTGCGCGATTTAAATTTTTGCAAAAATGTTGTCGATCGCAAATTTGACGAGGTCTATCAACTGGCTGCTGATATGGGCGGAGCTGGCTTTGTGTTCACTGGCGAAAACGATGCTGACATCATGCACACTTCAGCAACAATCAACCTGAATGTTTTGGATGTTTGCCACAAAAAAAACATAAAAAATATTTTTTATTCATCTTCTGCCTGCATGTATCCAGAGCACAACCAGATGGACCCAAGCAATCCAAATTGCAAAGAAGATTCGGCCTATCCCGCAAATCCAGACAGCGAATATGGCTGGGAAAAATTATTTTCTGAAAGATTATATTTGGCCTATGGCAGAAACCACAAAATGAATGTACGTGTTGCGCGCTATCACAACATTTTTGGCCCTGAAGGCACGTGGAAAGGTGGCCGCGAAAAATCTCCAGCAGCACTTTGTCGCAAAATTGCTGAAGCAAAAGATGGTGGCGTGATTGAAGTTTGGGGCAGCGGCGAACAAACGCGCTCGTTTTTGTATGTTGATGAATGTGTTGAAGGCACGATGAAATTGTTGCGCTCAAACTTTGTGGGGCCAGTTAATATAGGCTCGGAAGAGATGATCAGCATCAACAGCTTAGCAAAAATGATTGCTGAAATTTCTGGCAAAAAAATCACTATCAAAAATATCGATGGCCCAATTGGCGTGATGGGAAGAAATTCTGACAACACTTTGATTAAGGAGAGGCTTGGCTGGGCCCCTTCTAGGCCTTTGAAAGAAGGAATTGAAAAAACTTATAGATGGATTTCGGAGCAAGTGCATGCAAAAAAATAATTACCAAAAAATAATTTTATACGGATTATATTTTCTGATTTTTATACGCCATTTTAAAAAAGTTGACATATCTGAATTAAAAAAAATATATGATCGATTTTTAGAAAATAAACACCGCATTAAATCAATGACCACTTACGAAAGAGCATATTATTGCTCTGGCCTTCGAGAAGTCATTCGCTCCTACATTTACGACTTCATAATCAAATCAGAGACATCAATTCGGGATTGCTTTGGCAATGTAAAATTTGCCATATATCCAAAAAATGAGATGACCAGAATTTTATATGTAAGCCGCACATATGAAGAGGAAACAATGAATTTTTTACAAAAAGAATTAAAGCATTCAGATATTTTTTTGGATATTGGTGCCAACAACGGAACATATTCAATGTTTTGCTCTCGCCTTTGCAAACAAGCATTTGCTTTTGAACCCTCAAAGCGCGATTTTGCTCGCCTTAAAAAAAATAAAGAATTAAATAATTTCACCAATTTGACAATTGAAAATGTCGGGCTTTCTAACCAAAAAAACAAGGCAACAATTTTGATAGCGGATGATTATCACAGCGGACAAAACACAATGGAAACCAAATTTGTTTATAGCTCGGTTGCGCTAAAAGAAAAACAAGAAATAAATTTGATCAAGCTAGATGATTACGTTAAAGAAAAAGAAATTAAAAAAATTGACGTAATTAAAATTGATGTTGATGGTCACGAAATGATGGTTTTAGAGGGAGCAAAGGATATAATTGATGAAAAAAAACCACGCGCAATTATTTTTGAAATTGTTACAGAGTGGCCAGAGAAAAAAATCGAATTGGAGCTTTTCTTTAAAAACAATGGCTATGAAATATTTGCAATTGAACAAAATGGAGATTTGACATTAGATCAGAAATATTCATCTGGCAATCTTGTTGCATATAAAAAAAATGACTAAAGAAGAAAATAAAATCGAATTAGCTTTATCTCTTTTTAAAGAATCAAAAACCAATGAAGCTATCGAAATTTTTATGGAAATTTTACAAAATGAGCCAGAATATGAGGTTGCTGCTTACAACAATTTGGCCGCATGTTTTTTTGCGCAAAAAAAATATGAACAGGCTTTGGTATTTATAAACAAAGCTATTGCCAAAAGCGAGACTTTGGAAGTAACCTTACTAGATAATTATCGCCAAATAAAATCTGCAACACAAAATAGCAGCGATTTTTTGCACTCAGAAAAATTGCCAGCAAAAGAAATTTGTTTTCAAGGCGATAAGTCTTTTAAAATAGAAGCAATAGCATGGTGCGATTTGGCAAAAAAACTAAACTTTGCAGAAAATTTTGCTGGCGATATTTCTAGCTATCAAAAAAATCCGCAAAATTGGAAAATGGAAAATGATGACGCTCCAATTTTGCGCTATATTTATCGCAATCTAAAACCAAAAAGACATTTGGAGTTTGGCACGTGGCAAGGCTATGGCGTCAATTTAGCTTTAGAAGAATCAAATGCAACAGTTTGGACAATCAATATGCCATTTGGCGAAAAAAGAGAAAACAATGAATCATCTTACGGCCACGATTTTGACAGAAAAACAAAAGATGAAATCTATAATTGGGCCTCTCGTGTTGGATTTTCTGAGCACAAAAGCAATGATGATTTTATATATAGCACCGACTCTATTGGATTTATTG
>CAYPUN010000018.1:18806-19602 GCA_964413985.1 uncultured Rickettsia sp.
TGGCCGCTTTTATCTTGACAAAAACTATGGCAATCGAGTTTGCCAGATCTATTCAAATAGCATCGATTGGCAAATTGAAAATTATCCAGAGGGATTTTTTGATTCAGTTTTGATTGATGGTGGACATGATTATAAATCAGTTCAAAATGACACCAAAAAAGCCTTAAAACTTGTTAAAGATGGCGGCCTGGTGATGTGGCACGATTTTTGTCCAAGCGTTGATTTTTCTTCTAGCATTGATGTCGTAAGCTATATTTGCAAAGATCGCGATTTTCTAAACGAGAATTTTCAAGATTTATTTTGGATTTATCCGAGCTTTGTTTTGGTTGGTATAAAGGGTGAAAAGAATAGTGAAAAAAAATTTATTTCCTTAGTTGATAAAAATAGAAATTCCAACCTTCTAATCAAAATATTGCCAACTTTGGAGGTTCAGGCATTAATAGAAGCAAAAACTCCAATTGAGGAAATGGATCAATTACCGCAAAATCAAATATTGCAATGCAAAGAGAAGGGGTCGAAAAAGAAAAAAAGTAGATTTTTTAGAAACATAAAGAGAAATATAAATGCGAAGGAAGATTTTGACTTTTATAAAAAATAAAGAAAAAATAATATGATTTATCCCTACTTAAGAAAGATCTTGGTTTCCTAGGACATGCTATTTCTGATATAGATGCTGTTAGAAGATAACTGTCAACAATTGACAAAGGTTTTTTATGTTAAGGAGAGCTTAAGAGATTCAAAATATTGAAACAAATGGCTTTAAGATAAAGATGTATATTGCACGAGCAACCCAATA
>CAYPUN010000019.1:0-19332 GCA_964413985.1 uncultured Rickettsia sp.
ATTTTTTTTTCGCATTGCAATTCTTTTGCGATATCTTCTAACAAAGCCTTCGCCCCGTTTCTTTTTTGTCTATCAGTCAAAAGATTGGAAACGTAAATATTCCCCATTAATGTATTATTTTCACGAGTCGTTGTAAAATCAAAATCTGATCCAGAAAGAATTATAGAATGATTTTTATAGGCGATTATTTTTCTCCCAGGACTATTTTTATCAGGAGGATCGTAGACAAACATTATACTATCTCCATTTTCCTGCGAAAAAGTATAAGTAGGAAAATCCTCATATTTAGAGAATTTATAAGAACCAACGTCTTTATCAATATTAATAAATATATCAAAAGCATCATTTATGATTGAAATCATATTGGCTTCATCTGCTTTTGCAGAAGATGATGGTTGAGGTGCGTTTGATGGTGGCGCATAATCATCACCTAAAAAATCATCGATTGTTCTATAAGATTTTATTCCAGAATGACATTGCAAACCGCCGCCTAAATCTTCTAGTTGTGATTGCCGATATTTTTTGTCCCAAATAGTTTGACTGGCGCTAGAATTATATAAGCGCTCAACTATCAATGTATGAAACTCGTCATCATGACGATCGATTGCTAAATTATTTTTACCATTAGTCATCGCTCCTGAGGAAATTGAATCTCCCGAAATGGCTGAAGTTCTTATCTCGAAACCTTTGCTAACCGCACTTCTATAAAATTTTTCAAGCTCTGGATTGGTAATGCATTTGTCGCCATAGCAAGAGTTGGTGACAATTTTAAAACGCTGCACTTTTTCTTCATCAGCTGCAAGTTGCGAATTATAAAGTTCTGTTTGTTCTAAAATATCATTCAATCTTTTTAGAATAAAATCCTGATGTGCAAAATCGCCATTTTTATGCCATGAGTTGAGATGCGAATAATAATTTGCTTTCCCTCTTTTGGATTTTTTCTTGAAGTGACATAATCTGCAATTGGTAAGACTTCATCAGTTGCGGGGGTGATTACGTGGGCTTTTGAATTTTCCCCTAAAGCCTCTTGAATAATTTTGATTTTTCTCTCAGTTAATAATGCAGGATCGGCTCCAAGTGGTAGCGGATTAATTATCACAAATTTATATCCAACAGGTTTTTGCCGTTGCTTAGTATAAGGAATTAACTCGAAGCCATCGTATTCTCCCACATAAACATCTCCTTTTTCATTGCGAAAAACTACTTCTCCTTCATAATGATCATCTAACCAATTTCCTTCATATGAAAGACCATTTTCATATGTAATTTTTCCAAGACCATGACGCCTGCCATTTTCGAATTTTCCTTTATATACAAAACCATCAAAAAATTGAGTTCCTTTTCCATGCATTTCATCATCCTTCCAATCTCCATCATACCTTAATATATTTTCAACAATAAGTTGCCCTCGGCCATTTAGCTTGCCATCTTTCCAGTTTCCTTTGTGGATAAGTTTTTTATTTTTATCGCAGTGCTTTCCTAAGCCATTTTGGATTCCTTTCTCAAAATTTCCTACATATGAGCTTCCATCAGGAAAGATGAGAGTTCCCTTTCCATACTGTTCGCCATCTTTCCAGCTTCCTTCGTAGATAAGTTCTTTATTTTTATTGAAATACTGCCCCCAACCATTTTCAGCTCCTTTTTCAAAATCTCCTACATATGAATTTCCGTCAGAAAAAATGAGAGTTCCCTTTCCATCAAATTTGCCATCTTTCCACGATCCATTATATTTGTTTCCATTTGTAAAATTAGCAATTCGTTGGCCAGTAAATTTCGGATCGTCTATAGGGGGATTTGTAGCTTCTATAGGGGGATTTGTAGGGTTTGTGGGAGGATTTGTAGATTGCGTGTTGGAATTTAGTGGCCTTACTTGAGAATTTCCCATGAATAGTTTAGTAAATTATTTTTTTTGGTTCAGCTTCGCGATTTAAAAGTCATTATTTAGAGGTGGAAATTAATTAAAAATTATATCCAGCGTTCAAATAATTAGAATTTTTTTGCTAGAAAAGCAATATAATTTCGTGCAACAAAAGCTGCGCCTCAATATTTTGCTTGATTAAAACAAAAAAAGTGGTATAGTGTAGCAAAATCAACGCTTCAAGCTAGGCTTGAACCGATAAGCTCAACCAATAAATTTTATTCAAATATGCCGAAAAAATCTGATTTAAAATTCAAGAGAATCCTTTTTAAAGTTTCGGGTGAGGCATTGATGGGTGATCGGGGGTTTGGTCATGATCCGGCGGCGGTTGAAAGAATCTGTCAGCAAATTATTTCGGCGCACAAGCTTGGTTGCGAAATTTGCGTTGTTGTTGGTGGTGGAAATATTTTTCGTGGAGTGTCGCAAGCCGCAATTGGCATGGAGCGCGCCAGTGCAGATTATATGGGAATGTTGGCAACTTGCATCAATGGCATTGCGTTGCAAAGCGCGCTAGAAAAGCTTGGAGTGCAAACCAGAATGCAATCGGCAATTCAGATGAACACCATCTGCGAGCCTTATATCAAGCGTCGCGCCGTTCGTCACTTAGAAAAAAACCGTGTCATAATTTTTGCAGCAGGCACCGGAAATCCATTTTTTACAACCGACACTGCGGCAGTTCTTCGTGCTGTTGAAATGGGCTGCGATGGCGTGTTTAAAGGCACGCAAGTTGATGGCGTTTATTCAGCAGATCCAAAAATTGACAAAAATGCCGTGCATTATGACCGCATAAAATATATCGATGTGTTGAAGCAAGACTTGAAAGTTATGGACCAAACCGCAATCACATTGGCAAAGGATAACAAACTTCCGATCATTGTATTTTCAATTAAAGGCGAGGGAGCCTTGTGTGACGTGGTTTCGGGGCGTGGCAAATTTACGATAATCAATTAAATTTAAAAAATGGCAGGACATTCGCAGTTTGCCAACATCAAGCACCGCAAGGGCGCGCAAGATGCTAAGAAGGCAAAATTATTTACAAAAATTTTACGCGAAATTACGGTTGCGGCAAAATCGGGTCGGCCAGATCCTGAGTTCAACCCGCGCTTGCGCAACGCCATGATTGAGGCGCGCACCAACAATATGCCCAAAGATCGCATTGAAGCGGCGGTGAAAAAAGTTATTTCGGGCTCAGTTGGAGAAAATTTTGAGCAGATTCGCTATGAAGGCTATGGTCCTGATGGCGTGGCGATTATTGTTGAGGCGCTCACTGACAATCGCAACCGCACGGCAAGCGAGGTGCGCAGCACTTTCACCAAATCGGGTGGCGCGCTTGGCGAAACCAATTCGGTGTCTTTTATGTTCGATCACGTCGGTTTGATAAAATTTGACAGCAAAGTTTGTGGCGCTGAAGAAATGTTTGAATCAGCCATTGAAGCGGGCGCAGACGATATTGAATCACTTGACGATATGCATCTTGTTTTCACCGCAACCGAAAATTTAAGCGCGGTGCGCGAAAAATTGGCCGCAAAATATGGTGATCCGCAAAGCGCCAAATTTGAATGGAAGGCAAAAAATTTAAGCGAAATTTCTGATTTAGAAAAAGCGCAAAAATTGCTGAAAATGGTGGATGCACTTGAAGATTGTGACGATGTGCAAAATGTCACTGGCAACTACTCCTTCGCGCCTTCAATCATCGATCAACTATGACAAAAAAAACGCGAAATATATTTTTGTTAATATTTTTTGCGATCATTTTGTTGTTGCCGGTTCTTGATAATATTTTCAGTTTTTCTCCTGTAAAAAATCTTTTTGAAAAAAGGCGGCCAAACCCTTTGCCAGAAAGCCCACGCAGCATTTCTTCTTTGCCAGATTATTTCAAAAATTTTGAAGCTTTTTTCAATGATCATTATGGTTTTCGCAAAAGTTTAATTTTGGCGAATGGCAAAATTATGGATAATGTTTTCAATGAATCACCAAGTGCCAGAGCCTTGATAGGAAAGGATGGGTGGCTTTTTTTTGATAATCAAAATTCTATTTTAGATGCGCAAGGTTTGTTGAAAAGTGATGAGAAAAAAATCGCAACTTTGGCGCGTCATTTGATAAAAAATTGGCGCGATTTGCGGGCAAAAAATATCAATTATGTGCTGGTGATTGCGGCGGATAAAAGCTCGATCTATCCCGAATTTTTGCCAGATTTTGTCAAATTTTCCAACAGCGAACATCGCGCAGACGCTCTGTTAAAGGTTTTGAAGGCAATTGACAAAAATTTCCCCGTCATTGATTTGCGGCCAATTTTGTTGAGTGAGAAAGAAAATCAAGCAATTTATCACAAGACGGACACGCACTGGAACAGGCGCGGCGCTTATTTTGGTTATGTTGAAATTATGAAAGAATTTGGCCTTGCACACCGCGCACCGCAAGAGTTTGTGCCAGTTGAAGCAGAGAAAAAAGATGGCGACATTGCGGCAATTATGGGGCTTGAAATTGTCGAGACAAATTATGAATTGCGGCCAAAATTTGCGCGTAGTTTTGAACAGCTTGATGCCACGGATGCAGAGCTGAAGCTGTTTCACAAGCCGATATTTTATAAAAATTATGACAGAAATTTGCCAGTTTTGTTTGCTTATAAAGACTCTTTTTTTGACAATTTGATGGAATTTTTTGCTGATAGTTTCTCTGGCGCATATTTTGTCAACGAGTTTCCTTGTGATTTAGATCTAAAGATTATAAAAAAATATCACGCAAATTTTGTTGTGCAAGAATTCTGGGAAGCTAGAATTGACGAGGTTGCGGGAGTGTGCGAATAAATAAAACAAAAATTATGAAAAAAATAAAAATAGCAATTGTTGGAGCTTCGGGATATACAGGCGCAGAGCTGCTTCGTATCTTGATCAACCACCCAAATGTGGAGATTGCGGCGCTTGTTGCAAACAGCAATGCTGGACAAGAAATGGCTGATGTTTATGCGCATTTAAAACATTATAATTTGCCAATTTTGCAAAAAGTTGAAGAGGTGAATTTTGCGCAAATTGACGCTGCGTTCTGCTGCCTGCCGCACACCACCAGCCAAGAGGTGATTGCAAAATTGATGGCCGATAAAAACAACGCCCATCTGAAAATTTTTGATTTGTCGGCTGATTTTCGTTTGGAAAATGTGGCTGATTATAAAAAATGGTATGGTCACGACCATGTGGCTCCAGCCCTGCAGCCACAAGCGGTTTATGGGTTGCCAGAGATTCATCGCGACAAAATAAAAAAATCATCATTGATTGCTTGCCCCGGATGTTATCCAACTTCGGCCTTGCTGCCATTGATTCCGTTGCTTGAAAACAATTTGATTTTAGCAAAAGGAATTGTGATCGATTCTAAATCGGGCACAAGCGGCGCGGGCAGGGCGCTGAAAACCGGCAATTTATTTTGCGAAGTGAACAATTCGGTGAAGGCCTATTCAATTGGCAAACATCGTCACATTGGCGAAATTGAGCAAGAGCTTGGCAAGGCTTATAAATCAAGCTTCAAAGTTGATTTTACGCCACATTTAATTCCAATTAATCGCGGAATTATTTCAACAATTTATGCTGACATAAATCCAGAATTTTCGCTGCAAGATATCAAAAACTGCCTGCAAACAAAATATGATGACGAATATTTTGTGCGAGTGATTGATGGCGAGCCAAATATTTCAGACGTTGTTGGCACAAATTTTTGCGTAATTTCGGCAAATCAATCGCACTCTGGCGGCAAAGTTATTTTGGTTTGCGTGATTGACAATCTTTGCAAAGGCGCGTCAGGACAGGCTGTGCAGAATTTCAATATTGTTTTTGGCCTTGACGAAAAAACCGCTTTAGAATTTGTGCCAATTTTTCCTTAAAAAACTATGGCGACAATTTTTGCTCCTGTCACATTTCCTGCAAAAGCAGGGGTTACGATAATTCGCATTTCGGGCGACGATGTGGCGGCGTGCCTTGGTGCGCTTGGTGTTGCAAAAATTCCAGCGCCAAATCAAATTAAGCTTTGCCAAATTTTTGATCCACAAAACGGCGCGCAGCTTGACGAGGCGCTGATTTCATTTTTTAAAGCACCGCACAGTTTTACAGGCGAAGATGTGGCCGAGATCAACATTCACGCGTCTCCATTCATTCTCAAAAAAATCACCAGAATTTTATCTTCTCTTGAAAATGTGCGTTTGGCGCAAGCTGGCGAATTTTCTAAAATTGCATTTTTAAATGGCAAAATTGATTTGGTGCAAGCAGAAGCAATTCCAGATTTGATTGCTTCTGAAACCGAAGCGCAACATCGCCAAGCCTTGCAGCAGCTGCGTGGAGACCTTGGTGCAATTTATGAAAATTGGCGTTTTCAAGTGATTGAATTGGTGGCGTTGATTGAAAGTTGTATCGATTTTCCCGATGAAGATTTGCCGCAAAATATCATTGATGAAGTTGAAAATAAATTGCAAAAATTGCAGCAAGAAATTGCCGCGCATCTTGATGATGGGCAGTGTGGGCAAAAAATTAAAGAGGGCTTGAGCCTTGCTATCATTGGTGCGCCAAATGTTGGAAAATCGAGCTTATTAAACTTTTTGGCAAAAAATGACGTGGCAATTGTTTCTGAAGTTGCCGGAACAACGCGCGATGTGATTGAAATTCACCTAGAAATTGCTGGCGTTGTGCTGAAAATTGCCGACACTGCGGGCATGAGAGAAAGTGAAGATAAAATTGAGCAAGAGGGCATCAAGCGAGCAAAGAAGCGGGCGGCGCAGTCTGATATAAAAATTTTGATGATTGATGCAGCAATAACCGCGCAAGCTGCGCAATATAAATTTGTTGAAGAAATTGATGACAAAACAATTATTGTGGTGAACAAAATTGATTTGCTCAAAAACTATGAAGCCTTGAAAAATATAGACGAAGTCTATCAAAAACACGTCGATAAAATTGTTTTTCTTTCACTAAAAGAAAAACAAAATCTTGAAAATTTAATCAAAAAACTTGAAGAAAAAGTTTTAGAAATTTTGCCAAAGCAAAGCAATCCGCTGATCACGCAAGAGCGTTATCGTCAATGTTTGAGCGAGGCGGTGGCTGCATTAGAAAATTTCTCTCTTGAAAAAAACATCGAATTGGCGGCAGAAGATTTGCGCATTGCATGTGGCGCAATCAGCAAAATCACTGGTCGCGTTGATGTTGACGAAATTTTGGATATTGTGTTTTCGCGATTTTGTATTGGAAAATAATTATGGAAAATGTGTCAAAAAACAATCAATTTGTTCCATTTGAAAATTTGGCGAGAGTTGATGTTGTTGATGGCGAAGAGTTGGTTTTTTTTCATACGATTAATTTTGTGCGCAAGGCAAATCTTGTTGATGAAGATGGTCAAGAGGGGGCGATAGCGAAACTATTGCTTGATGCAAACAATATCAATGCCACGGCGGTTATTTTGGATGATGGCAGCAACAACCCACCATCAATTGAAATTTATGCCAACAGCGATTGGAAAAATTTCCCTTCTTATCTTTTTCTAGATCCCTTGTTTGTCGGTGCTTGGCCAAATGATATCAATAGTGATTCGTTTTATAAAAATAAAAGCCTTGAACAAAGCCTTTCCAAGCAGAAAGAGGGGGGCTCGACTCCTTTGGCAAGAAAAGCATCAATGACTAGCGTGGTTGCCGAAATAACTGCGGCTATGAAGTCCAAAAAGTCATTGAAAAGTGATGGTTCTAGAATTGTGCGTCACAAATTTAGTGCAGAATCTTTGCGCGAAAAATTATTAAAAATTCATGCGCGCAGAAATTTGGCGTCAGTTGCTGATGTTGAGCCAAAATATTATGACGAGGCGGGAAATTTAATAACCATTGCAAGCTATGGCAAATATGGCGATGGAGATTTGCCGCACAACGAGTGTCACGTAAAAATTATGACCCACAATATTGAGGCACTTGTTTTTACTTACGAAGATTTTTATAAATCACCAATTGATGGGGCGTTGTGGAGTAATATTTTTCGCACGCTAAAAATGGCGGATCAATTAAATGCGCAAAGAAGTGGATTGTTGGGCAATCAAGATGGCGAGCAATTTCAGGCCCTTGTCAATTTTGAGCTTGAAAAAAGAAAATTGGCGCAAGAAAAAATAAATGATCTGAGTGACACAATAAAAGTTTATGAGATGGACTTGAGGGCTTGTAAAGAGGGAGTCGAGCCCTATAAATATAACAAAGATTTGCCCATTGCTTTTGCAAATAAGAGGAAAAAAACCGAATCTGATAAAGAGAGATATCCTCATCCGTTTGACGTAACAAATCCAGAAAATCGTCGCATTTGGCTTGAGCATAATATAAAAAAGCTAGCAAAAGAGCGTGAAATTTTGCAAGCAGAATTGACTGAGCTTGAAGGGCTTGACAGGCAAGATGTTCAAGCACAAATTGCACAAAAATTAGAAAAGAAAATTGGAATTCAGGTTTATCAAAAATCTTCCTCATCTTTGCGCGAATATAGTGATTTAGATTCTTTGCGAGAAATTGTTTTGCAAAATGGTGACAAAAAATACATATTGCAATATTTGTTGCTAACCAAAGCGCCTGAGGATGAGATTAGAAAGGCTGTTTTTGCAGCAAGCGTTGGCAATCAAGATGCAGCTGCCGCTGATTTGCAAGATGAGAAGGAAGCTCTTTATGTTGCTTGGCAAGGGGATGATCGTTGCTTTGAAAAATCAATCGCAAAATTGCTTGTGGATGGCGGCTATAGCGCAGATTTTTTTATCGAAATGCTGGATAAAAGAGATTCTGAAATTGATCCAAATTTAGAGTTTGACGGATATTCCACCGAAGATGAGCCAGAAATTTTTGTGCAAATCGTGCGAAAAACACTTGCTGACAAAACTTTGCCAGAAGGGAAAAAGAAAGAGAGAGTTGCAAAATTAAAATTTGTAGCAAACAATGCCAAAACCTTTGCATCATTGCTTTTTGAGGGTTATGATTTTGATAAGGCGACAGTTTTTATGGATGGCTTTGACGTTAAAGAATTTTTGACAAAAAATAATGTTGGTGATGAGGATAAGGAATTTTTGCTTTATAAAGCTGTCGCTTTCAACCAACAAGCTTTGGCAAAATTGATCGTAAAAAAGCTTCGTGACAGGGATGAAAGTAGGGATGACGCGGTGTTTATAAAAAGAACATCGGCTTTGCATTTTGCTGCCGAAAGAGGTGATGTAAAAGTGTTACAGCTGCTAATTTCGGATTATGGCGCAAAGACTGAGTGGCTTGACGAGTTTGGCAGAACGCCGCTGGATGTGGCTTTGCAAAATGGCGAAATATCGCAAGAAGATAAAGCGAAGATTTTGCAAATTTTGAGTGCAAGCGCATCTTTGTCTGCTGATTTGCCTCTTGCCGATTCTCGGGCGCCAGAGCGGCGCGAGTCGGATCTGGTTCAAGCTCCAAATCTGCAAGCGCCAGAGCGGCGCGACGCTCCAAGTTCAACCGTTTCAAGAAGTGCAGGATTTTTTCAAACCCTGCTTTCTTGTTGCTTTGGAAGGGGCAATAATTGATAATTTATTTCTTATCCTTCAAAGCCTGAACTCTTTTGGCCAAATCATCCATAAATTTATCCATGCCTTGTTCAGAAATCGCAGAGTTAAATTCTGATCTTTGTGTTTCAATCAAGCTGATGCCTTCAGTTACAAAATCAAGCACTGCAAGCTTGCCATCGCGCTCTTTCACACGAAATTGCACATTGATTGCAACATTAGAATCTTTTGGAAGAAATTCGCACTTAGCAACATAAAAACCATTTTGCTGATCAACAGAAATCACCTGAAATTTTTTGCCATTATAATTTTTGAATTTTGGCCCATAAGTGTTGATCATAAATTGGCGATAAAGCTCCATAAAGCGCTTTCTTTGTGGCTCGTCTGCGGTTTTATAATTTTTGCCAAGCACAAAGCGCGCAATCCAATCGGCATCAATTGCATTGTCAACTTCGGTGATAATTTTTTGTTTTTTCGCAGCTTCAGAAATTTTGTTTTCTGCCGCAATTGAAATAATTTTGTTGCCAAGACGATCGATAAACTTTACAACTTCATCAGAAGTGTTTTTGCTTTGAGCCGCAGCATTGTTGATTGTGAAGAGCAATGTTGCAAAAATTATAAGTATTTTTTTCATAGTTATTTTTTTATTTTAAGGTCACGCTGTTGAATATAAACACTTCGAAAAGTTGCGTATAAATCAAAAGAGTCTTTTCTAACTTCGTCGATTGGATCAATCAAGCTTTCACGCAAATCAAGATTATAAACGAATCCGTTTAATAAAATAAAGTTTAAATTTATAGCGTCGTGCGAGCCGCCAAATTCAAGCGCGTTGAAACTTAGTGGGTCAACCGCTTTTTCGACTGCAAAGCCGCTAAAATCACGCCCGGTGCTTGGTCCAAGAATTGGAATCATCAAATAAGGGCCAGCTCCCACGCCATAATGTCCAAGGGTTTGACCCAAATCTTCTCTTTCATAGCGAATATTTTTATCGCCAGCAACATCAACAAACCCTAGAACACCAACGGTTGAGTTGATTAGAAAATTTGAAGAAGTTGCCAAAGCATTTTCGGTTTTTCCTTGCGCAAAAGAGTTGAGAGCAGAAAATGGCAGGGTTAAGTTGTTTGTGAAATTATGTAGAGATTTGCGAATTATTTTTGGAGTATAATCGCGATAAACCTTGGCTAGAGGCTCAATCAAATAAATATCTAAAGTGTTGTTAAAGGCAAAAATTTTACGATTTATTTTTTCAAATGGATCATAAATTTCTTTTTGATTGTTTTTGGAAAACTCCGCCTCGTAGGCGTCAAACTCATCATCAAAATCGTCTTGGCTAGATTTGGCGTAGGAAAAATTTGCCAAGCTGAGCGAAAAAACGATTAATGTGATAAGGTTTATAATTTTCACTAAACGGCCTTTTCGTTGTTAATTTGATCAAGCAAATCTCTCGCTTTTTGGTCATAATCAGGCTTTTTTATTAGCAATTCTTGCAGAATGCTTTTTGCCTCAAATGGTTTTTTGTGCAAAACTAGCGCATAAGCAAGCTGATAGTGGGCGTCAAAGCATTCTGGCCAGAATTTTTTTATAAAGCGAAAACGAAAAACCGCATCAGAAATATTACCTTTTTCAAGATGCTTCAAACCTAGTTGATAATTGGTGTCAAGCAGGTTTGAAACTTTTGCTCTCACATCACCAAATTCGTTTTTTGTTTCTTCGATTTTTTCTTGAAAAAATTTGAAAACGCCTTGAGTTTTGTCTTGAATTTGATCGACAATCGATGGCTTGTCCTCAGCCTTCTGGGCTGTGGCGCTATCATCTTTTTTAAGAAATATTTTTTTAAAAATTTTTAACATATTTTATTTTTGATAAATCAGATAACAAAGATGCCACGAAGTTGTATTATTACTGTCTTGTAAAAAAAAATCATTAAATTTTTGCAATGATTTTTTATTTGGCAATTTTTGCGGCAATTGTGTGTTTTTTGGCGCGTCTTTTGGTGAATAGTTGACGCCAATTTTTTTGAATTCTTTAAGTGCCTCAACCGCGTTCAAATAACGCTGCAAAACAACTTCACTAGCAAAAAAATATTCTTTAAAGCCAAATTCAAGCAGATTTTGCCTGAGTTTTTTTCCATCCGCCAAAGATTTTAAAAAAAAATTGCAGCCCGATTTTTTGTTGGCATTTTTTATTTCGGCAAAAGTTTCTTGCAGCGGCAAGCAAAAAATAATATAACCATTTTTCTTCAAAATGCTATTTAGATTTGCAAATAATTCAGCAAAATTGTCAAGCCATTGTAGGGCAAAAGATGATATGATGATGTCGAAGGATTCATTTTTTTTGAAAGGTAGATTTTCAATATCAGCCAAAACTGGAAAAATATTCGATGGGCGATCAAGCCAGTGTTTAAGCATGTCGGCGGCAAAATCTATTTCAAATATTTGCAGGTTTTTGTTTTCTGCAACTAAATTTTTTGCCACAAATCCAGTGCCAGCACCAAGATCTAAAACCTTGGCGTCATTTGCAATCAAAGGCTTGGCAAGGTTGCATAATTTTTTTGCAGCGTTTTTTTGCACGGCAGCAAAATCGTTATAAACCGCCGCCTTGCTTGAAAAATTATTTTGAATTGCCTTTTTATTTTTCACTTTTTTTTGCCACTTCGTTTTCAATCAATTGCACAATGTGATCAACTAATTCTTCGCTCGTAACTTTGTGGTCGGGTTGGCCGTGCATATAGACGTTGTGCTTGCCACCACCACCTCCGGTGATGCCAATTTGCGTGTGTGCCGCTTCGCCAAGACCGTTGACAACGCAGCCCAAAATTGAAATTGTAACTGGAGTTTTTATGTGCTCAACGCGCTTCTCAACTGCTTCAACGGTTTTGATAACATCAAAAGCTTGTCTGGCGCAAGATGGGCACGAAATCAGGTTGACACCGCGGTGGCGCAGTCCCAGCGTTTTTAAAATTTGATAAGCAACTTTAATTTCTTCTTTTGGATCGGCAGAAAGTGAAACACGCATAGTGTCGCCAACACCAGACCACAGAAGGGTTCCAAGGCCGATGGAAGATTTTACTGTGCCGGCAGCCAAGCTTCCCGCTTCGGTGATTCCAATGTGAAGTGGATAATCGCACACTGCAGCAAGCTGCTTATATGCTGCAACGGCGAGGAACACATCCGATGCTTTTACGCTGATTTTGAAGTTGAAAAAATCGTTATCTTCAAGAATCTTCATGTGTCTCTGGCCAGATTCCACAAGGGCTTCTGGCGTTGGAGTGCGATATTTGTTGAGCAAATCTTGCTCAAGCGAACCAGCATTGACACCAATGCGAATGCTACAGCCATAATCCTTCGCGGCTTTTATAACTTCGCGCACTTTTTCGTCAGAGCCGATATTTCCGGGATTGATGCGCAGGCATTTGGCGCCGGCTTCAGCGGCTTCAATGGCGCGACGATAGTGAAAATGGATGTCGGCGATGATGGGCACAGGGCAGTGCGGGATGATCTGTTTCAAGGCCTCAGACGATTCTTTGTCGGGCACCGAAATGCGCATCAGCTCGGCTCCAACTTCAACGCACTCATTCACTTGGCGGATGGTGGCTTGCACGTCAGTTGTTGGCGTGTTGGTCATTGACTGCACCGAAATTGGGGCATCGCCGCCAATTGCAACATTGCCAACGAAGATTTGGCGTGACTTGCGGCGGTGTATGGCGCGGTATGGTCGAATTTCGTTAAGCTGTTCCATATTTTTTTTGTTGACGGAATTGTTATATTTTAATATCCAATTTTCTTCGCAAAATCTAAAATTTCTTTGCTGTTTTTTTGTAAAATTGCAGCAATTTCTTCTTTAAAATTTAAACAAGAAGCGATTGATGTGAAGTCTTTAAAGCCGCTGCCTGCATATTCGCGCAGGCTGTCGATTTTTTTGATCTTCAAATAGCTTGCAACAATTATAGCGCGCAAAACAATTTTAAACTTATCAGCGTTTGGCAAATTTTTAAAAACATTTTCGCTGGCATTTTCTTCCAAAGAATTTCCTAGGGAATTTCCTAGAACATCAACGTTTTTAACCAAAAAATTATAAGATTCATCATATTTTTTCTGCTCAATTTTTTCAACAAATTCGACAAAGTTATCAAAAAACTCAAAATAAAATTTTTCGATATTTTTTCCGTTAATTTTAAAAATGTCAGCCCAGATGTCAGCGCTAGAGTCATCTAGTCGGAAAGACCTTATAAAAAAGGTGTTATTCAAAGTTTGTGGCGAAAAATCTTTGGTGAGAAATGATAAAAATTGCGGCAAATGTGACATCAAAGCATAAATTTCGTCATGTGCCTTTGGGTCAATGAATTCAGGCTTTGCACCAATCTTCAACACAATATCCTCAACTATTTTCGCCGCTTTTTCATTGCCATTTTTTTTGCAAATCACAAATTTTTTGCCAGAAAACAAATCAGCAACTGAGCTTTCAAAGCCAGATTTGTCAAGGCCTGCGATCGGATGACAGGCAACAAAATTCTGCTCCAAATTTTTTGGCAAAATCTTGAAAATAAAATCTTTAACCGAACCCAAATCAATGATAATAGTTTTTGCAAGACCTAGAGCGCCAAGCTGTTTGAGCAAATCTTCATAGGCAATCAGGGGGGTGGCAATTGCAATCAAATCAAAATCGCGCAAATTTTCATCGATTAAAGAAAATCCATCGACAATTTTTTCTTTTTTTGCCAAAGAAATTGCGTCAAAATTATTATCAAAGGCCCAAATTTCATCAGCCAGTTTGTGTTGCGAAATGGCTCTGGCAAAAGATCCACCAATTAGGCCTAGTCCGATAATTAGAATTTTTTTCATTTTTCTTTTAGTTTTAATTGCAATTTTTTTTTATTTAATTAGGCTAAAAAAGTGTTAATTTTTTGATATTGTATTTGCCTTTTTATATTGGTGCAAATATTTTAAATATAAATCGCAATTCTATGAAAAAAATAAGCACTGTTATATTGCTTTTATTTGCAATGGCTTCTTGCTCGACAAAAACAATCGACATCAAAAGTCCTTGTGTGTCAAAAGACGGCGGTCCTTGTGGCCCTAAAAAGCCAATAAATGACTGGTGGCTTGGTAAATCAGTTTAATTTTTTAACAATTTTTTACTAACAAATATGCCAGAAGGAACTTCCTTTGCGGATAAATACAAGAAACAAGCGCCGCGCACTTCGCAAAACGTTTTAGAAAAAGCGCAGCAAAAAACTAATTCAATCGCAGACCTTGCCCAAAAGCAACCTGCGGCCCCTCAAAAACAAGTAGACCCTCAAAAAAAAATGCAAGCAGACTTAATATACCTTGTAAAAGGAATAGACGCCGGGCGCAACGCTTGGTACTATGTTTTGGTAGAACGTTTAAAATTACAGCTTTTTTTGAAAGCTTTGAACGATGATATCATTCACCTCGAAAATTATGGCAAAATTCTTTATTCTGCCTATGGTGACGAGCCGCCTGCTGAAATCACTGGCAAGCTAAAAGAAGAATACGGAATTAAATAAATGAAAAATCTTCGCCTTTGTGTGATTGTTGCTTTGTCGACCTTGGTTGGATTTTATTCAGCCATGTCGATATCGCAAATCCAAATCAAACCCTTCAACAATTCTGCGGATAATTTTTCGGATAAGCAAAAATATTTTCTGCAAGACATTATCGCTCGCGTCAAAAAAGATTATGTTGATGAAAAAACCGATCAACAACTCTATGAAGCCGCTGCTGACGGGCTTTTAACCTCACTTGATCCACACTCATCTTATTTGAACGAAGAAGCTTTTAAAGAAATGCAAGTGCAAACCAAAGGCGAATTTGGTGGGCTTGGCATTGAAATCACGCTTGATATGCAAGTTGTGAAAGTTGTCACTGCAATTGATGACACGCCGGCGTTTCGCGCGGGAATAAAGTCGGGAGATTATATTGTTAGAATCAACGGCAAAAGTGTTGTTGGACAAACTATTGATGAAGTCGTAAAAAAACTGCGGGGCAAGCCTAAAACAGAAGTTAAAATTACAATTTTGCGCAAAGGTGAAAAAGCGCCAATTGAAAAAACTATTAAGCGCGAAATTATAAAAGTGAAAGCTGTGAAAGCCGCGCGCTTCAAGGATGTGGCTTATATCAAAATCAGCACTTTTTCTGAAAAAGCTGAAGAAGGTGTGATTGCAGAATTGAACAAGCTGAAAAAAGAAATTGGTGACAAAAATTTGAAAGGCTTGGTGCTTGACCTTAGAAACGACCCAGGTGGATTGCTTGATCAAGCGATAAAAGTGAGTGATTTATTTTTGAAAAAAGGCGAGAAGATCGTTTCAATTTCTGGTCGCAACAAAGATAATGATGTGGCTTATAACGACAGTGCGGATGAAACTCTGATTCCAAATTTGCCAATCATAGTGCTTATCAATGAAGGCTCGGCATCGGCTTCTGAAATTGTTGCGGGCGCGCTTCAAGACAACAAAAGAGCGGTGATTATGGGCGTGAAATCTTTTGGCAAGGGTTCGGTGCAAACACTGATTCCATTGCAGCAAAATCAAGGTGCGGTGCGTTTGACAACTTCTTTATATTATACTCCAAGTGGCAAATCGATTCAGGCGCATGGCATTGAGCCAGATGTTGTTGTGAGCAGCGAAGAAAAAATCGCCGCCAAGAACGACAAAACGCTTGATCGCGATTCTGAGGCCGATTTGAAAGGTCACATCGAAGTGCAAATTCAGCAAGAAATTGAAGATGCAAAAGCAAGCCAAGTGCAAGATGACAACATCAAGCTTTATAATGAAGATTATCAATTGGCGCGCTCTATTGACTTGCTGCGCGGCATTAACGTCTATAGAAAAATTAAATGATCTTGAAACGACTTTCGCAAATTTTTGCTGCAATCGCAATTTTTGTTGTTGGTCAAATCAACTGCGCGCAAGCTGAGACCAGCCTTGTTGTGGCCAAGGTTAATAAGCGCGTTATCACTTCTCTTGATCTTAGGGATCGCTATAATTTCATTATTTCTGAGTCAAAAATCAAAATAAATTCTGCGGAAGAAAGATCGCTTTTGATCAATCAAATTATCGACAAAATGGTTGATGAAGAGTTGATCCGACAAGAAGGCGAGAAGCTGCATATCACTTTGTCGCCAGAAGAAGTTGAAGATGTTATGAAGTCGATTGCGCAAAGGCAAAAAAAATCGCTCGCCACTTTGAAGCAAAGTTTTGCTAGTCGCAGAATTTCTTTTAGTGCTTATCAAGATCAGGTGAGGGCGGATCTGATATGGTCGCAGATTATTTCTGGCTCGGTGAAATCGCGCATCAAAATTGCCGATTCGCAAATTAAAGAATTTTTGGAACAGCAAAAATTGAACACCGACATCACAAAATTTTTGATTGCCGAAATTTTTATTCCAAGCGACAAAGAGGCGAAATTGCTGGCGGAAAAGCTGGTTGCAGAACTTCGTCGCGGCGCAAATTTCAAAACCATCGTGAAGCAATTTTCGCGCAGCCCTACAGCAGACAATGATGGCGAGTTTGGCTGGGTTTCAAGTGGTGATGTTGATAGCAAAGTTTATAATGGAATTATTGGGCTTGAAAAAAATGAATATTCTGAGCCAATTTTTTTGGTTGAGGGATATTATATTTTCAAGTTGCTTGACAAAAAATCGGTGACGGAGCTTCGCGAAAATGATGCGGCGGAAGCGCGAAAAAAAATATTTATGCGCGAGCTTGATATTGAGGCGAAGAGCTATTTGATTGATTTGCGAAAGGGTGCGTTTGTTGAGGTGAATCGGGCGCATTTGGCGAAGTGGTGATTTTGAAGTGGTGATTTTATTTATCAATTATCTCTTTGTCATGGGTGATATAACCCTTGGACGCGACTGAGCCACGGTTGGAGCGTCCAAGGGTTATATCACCCATGATAAAGAGATAATTCCTTAATTTTCTAACAATAAAATTTTTATGAACGAAGAAACAAAATTGCCAAACTGCACCAAATGTGGCTGCGAATATGTTTATGAAGTGCAAAATGATTGCGTTTGCCCAGAATGCGCGCATCAATGGCCAAAAAATCAAGCAGCGCAAGAAGATTTGGATGATGTGGTTAGAGACGCCAACGGCGTGGTTCTGGCCGATGGTGACGCAATTGTGGTGATCAAAGATTTGAAGGTGAAGGGTTCGTCTTCGGTGGTGAAAGTTGGCACGAAAGTGAAAAATATTCGCATTGTTGGCGGAGATCATGATATTGATTGCAAGATTCCCGGTATTGGTTCGATGGGGTTGAAATCTGAGTTTGTGCGCAAGAGCAGCTAGTGATTGACATCGCATAAAAATTTATTTATCGTTACAAATGTTATTTCGCTGAATTTAAACAAATAAAACATATGACAATTTCAATGTATCAAGCTTCAATTCCGGTTTTTATCCATAATTTGAAAAACCTGTCAGCCATTCTAAGCAAAGCTGCGGCGCATGCTCAGAATAAAAAAATTGACGAGAGTGTTTTTATAACTGCGCGTTTGGCGCCGGATATGTTTCCTTTGTCGCGTCAAGTGCAAATTGCGTGCGATGCTGTGAGGATTGGCTCGGCAAGGCTTGCTGAGATTGAATTTCCGTCTCATCCAGATGTTGAAACCACCTTCGCGCAGCTGCAGGAGCGCATCGCCAAGACTATAGCTTTTTTGCAAGAAATTAAGCCAGCGCAAATTGATGGCAAGGAAGAGTTGAAAATCAGCTATGTGCAACGCGAGAAGCAAAATAATTTTGTTGGTCAGCCTTATTTGTTGAATTATGTGCTGCCGAACCTTTATTTTCATGTGATGGCGGCTTATGCGATTTTGCGGCATAATGGGGTTGAGATTGGGAAGAGGGATTATTTGGGATAAGTTTTATAATCCGCGAAATGCGTTGTTGCAAAAAACAATCGATTGTTTATGATTGAATTTCAGGTTTTGGCTAGATTTTAGCCATTATGGAGAGGTGGCCGAGAGGCTGAAGGCACCTTCCTGCTAAGAAGGTATACGGGTAACACTGTATCAAGGGTTCGAATCCCTTCCTCTCCGCCAATATTCACTACAAACCAAAATCTCCACTCGATTTTTTGGGTTTTTGCCTACCGCCCCCAAGCCCAGTGTTAGCGGCTTAGGGCGGCATCATAGAATTTAGTTTCAGCTGAACCTTTTTATCTCCGCTTTTTTAATTTTCTCAAAATCTCGGCTATTTTTCTCTCCGTTTCTCCGAATGGACTTTACTTTTACTAAAAAGGTTAAGTCCTCAAAATAGTGGCTTTGCGGGATTTTATCGAAATTAATTTTTTGCCACTCCGTGAGAATGTTTTGTCTCATTCTCGAACTTTTCTCCAAGGCAAATTTACATCTTTTTCTTGATTAAAATCTTAATTATTGGTATTCTTCCTGCGCTGGGAGTTGCGCCGAATACAAGACTCTTCACGGGAAATAGGCTGTCAACACGCAGGGTTTGCGTGGTGGTGGCTCCTGGCAACAGAATTTAAAAAAGCCCCGCACAAAAGCAAAATTTGTGCGGGGCTTTTTGCTATTTAAAGGTCAACTATCCAACAAGGATTTTGATTTCGTTTTTTAGATCTGAGTAAATTTTCTGCATCTCTTCAACCCAGTTTTTTGGCGCGCTGTTATCTTTGATTTTTGGCTCAATAATTTTTGCGTAATTAAACAATCTGTCAGCTCCTACATTTGCAGCAGTTCCTTTAATCGAGTGAACATGAAGCAACAAACTTTTTGCATCTTCGTCTTCTTTGCTCTCAAGGATTTTTTTCATCAATTTGTCAGTATCTCTGACAAATAATTTCAATATTGTTGCTTGATCTTCTTTGCTAAAATGTTCGCCAAGAGCATCTTGGTTTAAATTAAATAATCCATCGCCACCA
>CAYPUN010000020.1:0-1158 GCA_964413985.1 uncultured Rickettsia sp.
GTATAACCCTTGGACGCTCCAAGCGTGGCTCAGTCGCGTCCAAGGGTTATACCACTTCATAAGGTGACATGCCTATTTATAAAATATGGCAATCACTAATAAATTTATTTTTTTTGATAAATATGAAGAAATTGATTATTTCGGCAACGCTTGCGGCGCTTTGTTCTACGACATGTTTTGCGCAAGGTGGGTTGAACGCTACAACCAGAATTATCACGGCGCAAGAAGCTATGCAAATTAAGCTTGATCAAGTTAGGTTTGAGCAAGAAAAGGGTCAAAAACACGCGCAGAAAAAAGAGCGCAGAATCACTAGACGCGGCGACAGAACTGGTGGTGATGGTGCTGAAGGCGCTGAGGATGAAGGTTCGGTGCGTCGCTTGCGTCCAGTGCCGCCAGTGTCACCAAGACTTCCAATGCCAACAAAAAGTGGTCGTGCAATGCCAGAAGATTCGGCGATGAAACAAGGCGAAAGAGAAAGAGGTCGTCCTTCACCGCAAGAGCGCGAAGAGCACAGAGCTAAAAGAGAAGAAAGATTAAAATCGCTTCCGCCAGAAAAACAAGAAGCGGCGAAAAAAGAAATGAAAAGACATCGTGAAGAGATGAGAAAAATTGTTGGCGAAAAGCCGATGAAAGATGGCGAAAAAGGTCAAGACAGGTCAAATCGTAAAGCTAATAAGGCTGGAAGGTAAACAAGAGGGCGAACAAGTCTGGAGAAGGCCAAACAAGCTAGAAGGTAAATTTTGACTATCAATTTTATCACGAGGGGATATACCCCTTAGACGCGACTGAGCCACGCTTGGAGCGTCTAAGGGGTATATCCCCTCGCGATAAAATTGATAGTCAAAATTTTAGCCAAGAACTTTATTTCTTCCGCGACACCACAAAATCCGCCAACTCATGCAAAATTTTTGCTTTTTCACCGAAGGGTTGCAGATGTTCAATTGCTTGCTTTTTCAACAACTCCAATTGCTGCAAAGCGTTCTCAAGACCAACAATATCAACGATGCTGGCGTTGTCCGCTGATTTCTTTGGCTGTGCCTCATCAAGACCAGCTTTGCCAGATTCAACGCCCTGATGATCTAAAATATCGTCGCGAATTTGGAACGCCAAACCAAGATCGTGCGCATAATAACGCAGCGCCTGTCTCTGCGTGTTTGT
>CAYPUN010000020.1:1168-16611 GCA_964413985.1 uncultured Rickettsia sp.
CGCGTGGCCAATCACCGCGCCCATTTCGCAAGATGCCATAAATAATTCGCCGGTTTTTAAACGGTGCAAATTGGCGAGCTGCTCTTTTGAAATTTTGTTATTGGCGTTTTCTAAATCCATTGCTTGCCCGCCAACCATGCCCTGAAAGCCTGCAGCGCGCGAAAGAATTTTGATTAATTCTAAACGAATTGCAGCGTCTTTGTGAGTTGTGGAGTCGCTTAAAATTTCGAAGGCCTAGGTGAGTAGGGCATCTCCAGCTAATATTGCCGTGGCTTCGTCAAATTTTTTGTGACATGTCAAATTGCCGCGACGATAATCGTCATTGTCCATTGCGGGCAAATCATCGTGAATTAGAGAATAAGCATGCACAAACTCAATTGCCGCTGCGGCGTTGAGCGCGAAGGATGCGGGCACATCAAATAATTCGGTGCAAACCAAAAGCAAGAACGGACGAATGCGTTTGCCATCAGAAAGGGCGCTATAACGCATGGCATCAAGCACGCGCGATTGTCCTGACTGTGCGGTCAGCAACTCATCCATTTTTTGCTGAGTGAGCACTGCGCAGGCTAGAAGCGCTTGAGACAAAGATTTTGTAAGCATATTTTATATAGTTATTGCAACAACGCCTTTTTCAAAAATTCTCCCGTCACCGATTTTTTGTTTTTGGCAACTTCTTCTGGAGTGCCTTCAGCAACAATATAGCCGCCTTTCTCGCCGCCACTTGGACCAACGTCAATCACCCAATCGGCAGTTTTTAAGACGTCGATATTGTGCTCGATTGTTAAGATTGAATTGCCGGCATCAACCAGTTTGTGCAGCACTTTTAGCAATTTGTTGATGTCTTCAAAATGCAGGCCAGTTGTGGGTTCATCGAGGATATAAAGCGTGTCGCCAGTTGCTTTGCGGCTTAGTTCTTTTGCCAATTTTATACGCTGCGCTTCACCACCAGAAAGCGTTGTGGCGTTTTGCCCAACCTTGATATAGCCAAGACCCACATTGCACAAAGCTTCAAATTTTTCGTGAATGTGCGAGATGCTGGTGAAAAATTCGGCAGCTTCTTCGGCGTTCATTTCTAAAATGTCGGAGATTGATTTGCCTTTGTATTTCACTTCCAAAGTCTCGCGGTTGTAGCGTTTGCCGTGGCATGAATCGCACTTCACATAGACATCGGGAAGGAAATGCATTTCAATTTTGATCACACCGTCACCTTGACAAGTTTCGCAGCGTCCACCTTTGACGTTGAAAGAGAAGCGTCCAACTTTATAGCCGCGCGCCCTAGATTCTGGCAGCGCTGTATAAAGTTCGCGAATGAAGGTGAATGCGCCGATATAGGTGCAAGGGTTCGAGCGCGGCGTTCTGCCAATTGGCGATTGATCGATCTCAATAATTTTGTCGATGTGATGGAAGCCTTCAATTGAATCATGTGGTCCCGGCAAAACCTTGGCTTTGTTGAGGATGCGGTCTAATGCTTTATAAAGTGTGTGAATAATCAAGCTCGATTTTCCACCACCAGAAATGCCCGACACAGCAGCAAACACCTTAAGTGGCAGGTTTAGCGTGACATTTTTCAAATTGTTGGTTGTGGCATTTTTGAGCGTGATAGATTTCTTCCAATCAATCTTGCGGCGCTTCTTTGGCACTTCGATTTTTTTCTTGCCGCTCAAATATTGGCCTGTGATACTTTTTGGATCTTTGATAACTTTTTGTGGCAAGCCTTCCGAAATAACATGGCCGCCATGCACGCCAGCACCGGGTCCGATGTCGATCAGATAATCTGAGGCGAGCATCATTTCTTCGTCATGTTCAACCACGATCACAGAATTTCCTAGGTCGCGCAGGTCTTTCAATGTTGAGATCAATTTGGCGTTGTCGCTTTGATGCAGGCCAATAGAGGGCTCGTCAAGCACATACAAAACTCCAGAAAGACCAGAGCCAATTTGCGATGCTAGCCTGATGCGTTGCGCTTCGCCGCCAGAGAGCGTTCCAGCCTGCCTGTTCACGGTTAAATATTCGAGCCCAACATTTTTCAAAAAGCCCAAACGACGCTTCAACTCTTTCAAAATGCGCTCGGCAATTTGTTTTTGTGTTTTGGTTAATTTGTTTTCAAGATTTTCAAACCAGTCACTGGCGTTGGCAATTGACATGCGGCAAACCTCGCCAATGTTGAGTCCGGCAATTTTGATCGACAATGCTTGCTCGTTCAAACGATGTCCTTGGCAAGTGCTGCAAATTTTTAAGCTTTGATATTTTGATAATTCGTCGCGCAAAGATTCGCTTTCGCTTTCTGAAAATTTCTTTTTCAAATTGTTGATGATGCCTTCAAATGGCTTTTTAACCTTGAAAGACTTGAGCCCGTCTTCATAACGAATTTCAATTTCTTCGTCTTTTGTGCCGTAGAAAATTTTGTCTTTCACATCTTGCGAAAGTTTTTTGAAAGGCACATCAAGGCTAAAATTATATTTTTGCGACAAAGCCTGAATCACCTGCTGATAAAACTTTGCCGACATGCCTTGCCACAGCGAAATCGCGCCTTGGCGCAGTGACAAATTTTCGTCTTCAACAACTAAATCTTCGCGAAAATAAACTTCGGTTCCAAGTCCGTCGCACGATTTGCACGCGCCAAATGGGCTGTTGAACGAGAAGAGGCGCGGCTCAATTTCGGGAATTGTAAAACCAGAAACTGGGCAAGAAAATTTTTCGCTAAAAATTAAAATTTCGCCTTTTTTTAGCTTGGTTTTAACCGCTTCAGGCAATTCAACAATTTCAACAAACAACAAGCCTTCAGAAAGTTTTAGTGCGGTTTCGATTGAGTCTGCAAGCCTGTTTCCAAGGTCTGATGCCACAACAATGCGATCAACCACAACTTCAATATCGTGTTTTTTGTTTTTGTCGAGCTGCGGCAAAACGGCGTTCAGATCATGAATTTTTCCGTCAATCTTGATGCGTTGGAAGCCCTGTTTTCTAGCGTTCATCATCTCTTTGCGAAACTCACCTTTTTGGCCGCGCACAATTGGCGCCAAAAGATAAATCTTTGTCGCAACAGGCAAATCAACGATGCGATCCACCATTTGCGATGCCGATTGCGTGGTGATTGCCTCACCCGTTGCAGGAGAATATGGTATGCCAACCCGCGCGAACAAAAGGCGCAGATAGTCATAAATTTCGGTCACCGTTCCAACTGTAGAGCGCGGATTGTTTGAGGTGGTGCGCTGATCGATCGCAATTGCAGGCGAGAGACCGGTGATAGATTCGACCTCGGGCTTGTCTTGCATGTCAAGAAATTGGCGCGCATAAGACGACAAGCTTTCGATAAAACGCCTTTGACCCTCGGCATAAATTGTGTCAAACACCAGCGACGACTTGCCAGAGCCGCTCAAGCCAGTAACCACCACCAATTTATTTTTGGGAATCTCGATATTAACATTCTTCAAATTGTGCTCTTTCGCACCAACCACCTTAATAAATTTCTCTTCCATACGTATAAAAACTTGAGTGATATAAAAACAAACCTTATGAATACAGCATCTCGCGCTTATATGCAACAACAAAAAACCCAGCCACTCATAAGAATGGCTGGGCATGAACGGAAGTTATCACTTGAAAGTGATTCACCCCTTATCGTTACGTGATAGTAAGAGCTATCGCAGACGTAACTAATATAGCTAATGGAATAAATACCATAAATTAGTTTATCTTTGATAGTTGATATTATAGGCGTTTGCACTAACAAACGCCCAACAATAAGGAATTTATCACTAAAATCAATCGATGAAGATTGATCTAGTGAAGTCTTCCAAAGCAATTCTGACGGGCTTTTAAAGGCCTTTCAGAATCTCGTCCCTCATCTTTTTCAATTCAGAATCAGACAGAGGGATAAGGCCTTTTTGCATCAAATAACCGTCAGGCCCAAGGGCATCTTTGCTGACGATTGAGCTAATAAATTCGCGCATTCCCGGTGTTTTGTCGAGATGTTCGCGCTTAAAATAAATGAAAAGCGGGCGTGAGATTGAATATTTGCCGCTGATGATACTGTCAAATGATGGAGCCACGCCATCAACGGTTGCAGCCTGAATTGAGTTTTTGTTTTCAATCAAGAAACTGAAACCAAAAATGCCAAGCGCGTCGTGGTCATTATGAAGTTTTTGCAAAATTAGATTATCGTTTTCACCCGCTTCAATAAAGGTTCCGTCGCTTCTGATGGTGCGACATTTTCCTTGGCGAATTTTGGTGTTTGGATAAAACGACACAAATTCTTTGATGTTGATGCAGGCTTTTTCGAGCACCAATTCCACAAAAGAATCGCGCGTGCCCGAAGTTGAAGGAGGGCCATAAACCCTGATGCGCGTTGATGGCAAGCTTGGGTCAATTTGGTTCCATTTATAAAATGGATTGGCGATTAATTTGTCGCGATAAGGAATTTTGTCGGCCAGCGCCAAGAAAATTTGTCTTTTGCTGAGTGTGAATTTTTTGCCCGCAACCGAGTTGGCAAGCACGATGCCGTCATAACCAATTTTGATTTCGCCAACATTTTTTATGCCATTTTCAGCGCAGCGTTCAATTTCGCTTTCTTCAATTTTGCGGGAGGCGTTAGAAAAATCAGGAAATTCGAAGCCAACGCCAGAGCAAAACAATTTGAAGCCGCCGCCGGTGCCTGTTGCTTCAACGGTTGGGGTGCGAAATTTTTTCTGGCGGCCAAATTTTTCAGCAATTGCAGCGCTAAATGGATAAACGGTTGAAGAGCCAACGATTGAGATATAATTGCGAGATTTGTTGCTGAATTGCAAAGCGGAATTTTCTGCTGCGTTTGCAAAAGTTGCAGATGCAAGCAGTGCGGCGCAAGATATAGCGGATAAAAAAAGCTTAAATGAATTTGCCATAAAATTTTTCTAAAATTTAGTCCAACATAAAAAACTGAAATTTTAGAATTCAGTTTTTTGCGTTGTACTAGCGAGAAAAATTTTGCTAGTTTTACAAATTACTGAAATAAAGCGCCTGCTATCAGAAAGGCAAGGCAAATTCACAACAAAATACGTTGACAATATAGTTGCTGTTTATAGAAAAGTCAAGTGTAGTTAAAAAAATATCAAAGAATTGCCAGAAATTATGTATGAAATTTTAAGAGATTTTTTGTATCAAAATAGGCGGGAAAGAGACGAAAAATATGGTAAGCTTGAAAATGAAAGGCAGACTGAGAGTTTTATAAATTTTTTGCAAAAAGGTGGTGAGATTTTTGCGGAGGGTTTGGAGCAAAGATTTGTTGAAGATGCTGTGATAGAAATTCGTAATGAAATTGCGGTTATTTTTCGCGTTATTCGCGAAGAAAGAAGGCTTGTTGATCAATTTCACTCGGCGCTGGATAATGTTGTTTCAAGGGTTTCTCTTGAACGGCTTATGGCTCAAGATCGATTTGTGGCTCAAGATCGGTTTTATGATTTTTTAAATAGCGCTTTTTTTAATCAAGAATATTTTGAAAGGCTGCAAGAGTTTGATGTGATACAGAGGCGAAATGTGGATCAAGGGAGTCCAAAAATAAAAGTGTTGGATGTAGATCGCGAAATTCCTAGGGTTATTGATTTATATTTTCAGGCGCAACTTTTTTTTTAAGAAGACAAGGCGAGTTATGGGCGCGCGATGGAAGAGGTGGCGTCTGGCTTGGAAGGCTTTGATGCTTATCGCAAACTTAGAGATGCTGCTTTATATTTTTGCATAAAATCGGGCAATCGGGAAATAGCCGTCGATATTGATGTCAGTCAAATTCTTGCTTATGCGCAAGATCTTTATTTTTTGGCAAAGTTGCAAGAAGAGGCGGGGGTGGATTGCTCAAAAACTTTGCCTTTGAAGTATAGGGCTATAGAGGCTCTCAATGATCTTGGTGGCGAAAATGTTCGTGACGCCATAGTTCGCGAGCGCGAGAAGTTGATGATAAGAATTTGCGCAGAGCTTGGCTTGGTTGAAGAGGTGGAAAAATCTGTCAAAAAAATCAAGCCTTTGCTTCGGCAAGATTTTGAGTCTTGCGAAGTTTTGCAGATAGAATTTCAAATCATCAAAAACTTGCCGCAAGATTCGTGCAATTTGGCGCGAGTGAAATGGTTTGAGTCCTTGGAAGAGGAATATAAAAAAACATTCACGCAGTTTGTACCAAGCAGGCAAATGCGCGAATCAATCGAATATGATATTTTTAGAGCTAGAAAAGCTGTTTTGGTAAAAAAAGATGCGACGGAAGAAGAGGTTGTGATGGGTAGAATGCTGCAAAATTTGCAATCAGAAGATAAGAAAGAAGTTGAGGTTGGTTTGAATATTTTTTCTGAAAATTTTATAGATATGCCAATTGGATTTAGGGATGAGGCTCTGCGAAGAATAGAGGATTTGATTATTGCGCACGAATATAGTGAAGGATCTTCGTTTGGAAAAGCTTTTTTGAGCTATAAAAAATTCTTGATTAATGAAAAAAATTCAGCTCAAGATGGGCTGCAATTTTTTGAGAAAAAAATTTCTGGTTTACGTCATTTTGCAGATTCAATTGGGGCTGGTTCTGTAAAGGCGCAAATTGTTAGTGAGTTTGTCGCGGAAATTAGCGCGTCAAAAGCAATTCCCGCTATTGTGCCAGACCCCCACGATCCTTTGAGTGCGGCTATGGCGGGAGCTTCAATCGTGCTATCTTCGGGAAAGCAAGTTGGTTCTGGGGCTGTGGTGGCAGCGATGGCCGTCCTTAAATTTTAATTAAAAAACTATGCGTGAATTATTGTTGCAACAATTTCCATATAACGAAAAAGAAGTGCAAGAATTTTGTGATTATTTTTTTGATGGAAAAAACGTAGAAAATCTTGATGCTGATTTTTCAATTGAGGTTATAAAATTTTTGCATACGCAATTCAAAACTATCGCTGCAAAAGTTGGTGCAACAAAAAGTTTTCCGCAGTTGACGATGAGCAATTTGCTTTATACAAGGGCCAATTCTTTAAAAGAGGTTTCTCTTCAAGAATTTTCTGAATTTCCGCAAATTTTGCGTGCAACTTATTTTGATGAAAAATATTTGGCGCGGGTTAATAAATTTTGTTTGCAAAACCAAAACAAAAAGACATTTCAAGATGGTAAAAAAAAGGCACTTATTGGCTTTAATTTATTTCACGAGGCATCTTTGTTTGCAAATGGGGATCCAAAGCGTTTGGCAAATCTGATGTTGCAGGCGAAAGATTTTTTTGATAGTGCAAAGCTTTCAGCTGAAACAGAAGGCCACTCGGTCTTTGAAAGAGAAGGTCGTTCGGTCTTTGAAGGGCGGAGTCGTTTGAATGATTTGCAAGAATTTTCGCTGTTGGCGCAAAGTGCAATATGCAAAGCTGTGCAAGGTGATGAGGCTTTTATCGCAAGAATTGGCGGCATGCCACAAGTTACGCAAGATCAAAAAGCGCATCTGGCCTTCTATTTTTATAGCTTAGCAAAAATGAAAGAAGATTTGGCGCAAAATGACGCGGAGCAAAACGATGTCAAGGCTTTGCTAGATATTGCTCGCGATATATTAAAATCTGTAGATGTTGCAAAAACCAAATATCCGCAAGAGATGTATCGTGATTTTTCTACGCTTTATCTGGGGTGCGGAGAGTCTGGATTGGCACGGGCTAGTTACAAAAAATCAGCGGAATATTTGGGTGGCAAAAGTGCGTGGGTTTTTGCTTTTGAAAATCTTTTTAAAAGCTTTTCTGCTTTTCAAGAAATATTTTTTGCGCAGTCAGATCATCTTTTTGTTGGGGTTGAAGATTCTGAGCGGGCAAAATATTTGAGTTATTTGTCAAGTCAGCGCAACAAAATAAAAGCTTCTTTTCGCCCCGCAAGTGACGCCGAAAGAGAGTTGACAGAATTTTGTTTGAATTATGTGATGCGGCGCTCTAAAGGTAAGGACAACAATGTTTATGAAAGTGCATTTCGTCATTTTGTTGATGCGGATTCTCTCTATTTTGAAAATAAAGTTGCTAAAATTTTTCTAGAAAATGCGATTAATTTTAACGATCCTGAAAGAATTTCTCAGGCCTTGCAAATGCTAAAAGAGAGCCATCGTGAAAAATATCGTAAAATGACCTCTGTCATTGTCTATGATTTGGGGGATGAAAATGAAATGGGGCATAAAATTTTTGCTGCGGCAATGCAAAGCGAAGATTTTGTAAAAGATATCAAAAATGCTATCTTTTCTAGAGATTCAAGTTTGCAAATTGGCCGTGTGGAAATTATAAAAAATTTGCTGAATTATTATTTGGACGAAATTAGTAAAGCAGGCTCTGCAATCAGGGTTGACGAGTGTTATAAAGAATTGCAAAAAATTGTTGATTTTGAAATGGCTGACCAATATTCATCTGCGGCACTTAGCAGCTTTTTGCGACCACATGCAATATTGCTGGGAGTGAAAGCTGATTATGCTAAATTGCTGAATGCGCAAGTTGAATTTAGAAGTGGCGTCTATCAGCGCGATGAGTTGCCACGTGTTGTGGAATTAATACTTGACGGCGGAAGTGAGCATTGCAAAAAAGAGGCTGCTAAGTTTGCTCTTGATTTTTTCCGAGAAAAAATCGAATTAAGAATTGCAAATTTTCAACCGCAATATGACTCTGAAGATGATGTGGATCGGATGCGACAATTGTTAATTGGCGCCGCCGCTTTTAGTGAAGAAAAAATATTAAGCAAAGATGTTATGGATGATTTTGCAAATGATGTTTTAAGCTTTAGTAAAGAATTTGCAACTAAGATGAGCGCAGTTCGAGCTCCATCTTCAACTATTGCAACCGTTCAAGTTCGGCCTCCAGCTTCTTCGCAACGTAGCTCGACAATATTTGACGAATCGGATTTGCAATCGCAACCGTTATCACAACCGTTATCACAACTTTCATCTGGAAGAAATTCTGTTTTTTAGCAGAGACTCTTTTGGCAGTGTGCAATAAGCAGTGTGCATAAAATTTGCAAATTGCACTTTTGGCTCCAGTGTTTTTTGTTTGATAAGCTTGTGTTTTATTTGCTTTTTCTTAGAATTTTTATAGAACAAAAAATATTAAGAAGTTAAGAATTTATGCACAAAAAAGCCTTCTCACTAATTGAGCTATCAATAGTACTTCTAATCATCGGAATAATAATCGCCGGTGTCACGCAAAGCTCGAGGTTGATTGGCGGCATGCGCCTTGCGGTTGCTGCATCCATGACACAAAGCGCGCCAGTTGCTTCAATCACAGGCTTGTCTTTGTGGCTTGAACCAACCAGCGAAAATGCTTTTGCAACTGGCACTTCTGGCACTTATACCAACGTTTCGCAGCCAGAAGAAGATGATTCAATTGGCAGGTGGAACGATCTTAATCCGCAATCAACCAGCAAGCTTGATGCAATACAAGCCACCTCAGGCAATCAACCAACTTACAAATCCTCTGCAATCAACAATTTGCCGGCGCTTTTATTTACAAACGCTTCTGCGCAAGCATTGGTTTCTGACTTCAATATGGATTATACGGTCACTCCAAATCTCACTTTTTTTGTTGTTTTTAGAAGAGTTGGAACCGGATCATACCAATGTATTTTTGGCAATGGCATCGGAGATGGAAGAATTTTGTGCCCTTCGCATGCTGATGTGCCTGGCGCAGGAATGTTGGCTGCAGCATCTTGGAACGCAATTTCTGGCGGCGATGCACTCAATACCCCATTAATAATTTCTGCGGTTCTGAAAGACACCGTCACCAATGGTTCTGTTGTTTATCTAAACGGCAACACCAGCGTTACATTTTCAGAAAACGAAACTACAAGCGGCGCCAGCACTACAACAATTGGAGCCGATGGCGCTGGTGCTGGCGCGCCTTGGGACGGATATATAGGAGAGGTGATCGTCTTCAACCGTGCATTAAAAACTTCGGAAAGACAAGCGATTGAGAGATATTTGGGGAAGAAGTGGAATGTGGTGGTTCCTTAGAGATTGGGGTTATAAGGAATTGATATTTTAATGGTTTTGTTTGATTATTCATCATCCAGCCTCAAAGCCGCCAAGAACGCACTTTGTGGGATCTCTACATTCCCAATTTCGCGCATTTTCTTCTTACCTTTTTTCTGCTTATCGAGAAGTTTGCGCTTTCTTGAAATATCACCACCATAACACTTCGCAGTCACGTCCTTCCTCATCGCAGAAACTGTTTCACGCGCTATGATTTTGCCCCCAATCGCCGCTTGAATCGCGATGTTAAACATCTGCTGCGGAATCAACTCCTTCAACTTTTTGCACAGCGCGCGGCCGCGGTTTTCGGCGCGGGTTTTATGGGTGATGATTGAAAGCGCGTCAACTGGTTCGGCGTTCACCAAAATTGATAATTTTACTAAGTCACTTTTTTCATAGCCGTCCATTTGCCAATCAAAGCTAGCATATCCGCGGCTGCAGCTCTTCAACCGATCATAAAAATCATAAACAATTTCATTTAGCGGCAGGCGATAAACCACCATGGCGCGATCCCCAACATAAGACAATTCCTTCTGAATACCACGTTTTTGCGTGCAAAGCTCGAGCACCGCGCCAAGATATTCATCTGGCGTCATAATGGTGGCCTTGATCCACGGCTCTTCCATAAAATCGATTTTTTGCGGATCGGGCATTTCTGCTGGCGAATGCACATACAAAACTGCTTCTTCTTTTTCCTTCTCGGTTTCCAAATTGCGCGATTTTGTCAAATGGATGCGATAAAGCACTGAAGGCGAAGTTGTGATCAAATCGAGATCAAATTCGCGCTCCAATCTCTCGATGGCAATTTCTAAATGCAGCAAGCCAAGAAACCCGCAGCGAAAGCCATAGCCAAGGGCCGAAGAGCTTTCGGCTTCATATTCAAAACTGGCATCGTTGAGGTGCAATTTTCCAAGCGCATCGCGAAATTTTTCAAAATCAGATGCATCAATTGGATAAATTCCACAAAACACCACCGGCTTGTTTTGCTTAAAGCCTGTAAGCGCCGTGGCGTGGTCGTTGCTTGCCAAAACGATCGTGTCACCAACTTTGCAATCTGCAACTTGCTTGATTTGCGCGTTGATAAAGCCAATTTCGCCAGCACTCAACTCATCGCAAAAGTTTTTCTTTGGCGTGAAGAACCCAACAGAATCAACGGTATAAGTGGCATTAGCCGCCATCATTTTTATTTTTTGACCTTTTTTGATAGTGCCATCAATCACGCGCACCAGCACAATCACGCCAAGATATGGGTCATACCAGCTGTCAACCAGCAGCGCTTTCAACTCTGCCTTCGCATCGCCCTTTGGCGCCGGAAGCCGCTTCACCACTCCTTCCAACACCTCTTTGATACCAACACCAGTTTTTGCCGAAACCAAAACCGCATCAGAAGTGTCAATGCCAATAACCTCCTCAATCTGCTTCTTCACTGCTTCGGGGTCAGATGCTGGCAAATCAATTTTGTTCAAAACTGGAAAAATTTCGTGATTATTTTCCATCGCCTGATAAACGTTGGCAAGCGTTTGCGCCTCAACCCCTTGAGTTGAATCAACCACCAAAATAGAGCCTTCGCAAGCCGCCAGTGATCGCGAAACCTCATAAGCAAAATCGACATGCCCCGGAGTATCCATAAGATTGAGCATATAAGTTTGCCCATCATCGGCCTTATATTTCAACCGCACCGTCTGCGCCTTGATCGTGATTCCACGCTCTTTTTCAATGTCCATAGAATCAAGAACCTGCGCCGTCATTTCGCGCACCTCAAGGCCTCCGCAGTCTTGAATCAAGCGGTCTGAAAGGGTAGATTTGCCATGGTCAATATGGGCAACAATTGCGAAATTGCGGATTAAAGAGATCGGAGACGACATTTATAATTTAGATTTAAAATTTGCATTCTATAATATTTAAAACTGGTGTATAAATTTGAAGAATTAAAGCGTGTCGGTGGTGCTTCGAACCGAGTTTTGGCGCGCCACTGTCTGAGGGGCGAAGTACCACCGATACGCTTTAATTCTTCAAATTTATACACAACCCGAAGTTTACAAGTATATTTGCAACAAATCAAAATTTATTTTAATGTCAAATCACAAATTACAGCCAGTTCGTGGCACGAAGGATCTTTTTGGCGACGATATCGCACTTTTCAATTTTATCGTTGAAGTAGCTCGTGGCGCGGCTTCGGCTTATAATTTTTCTGAACTGCAAACCCCAATTTTCGAATTTAGTGAAGTGTTCGAGCGTAATCTGGGTGAGGCTTCAGACATTGTGCAGAAGGAAGTTTATAAATTTCCAGATCGCGGCGATAATTTTTTGACACTTCGCCCCGAATTCACTGCTGCTGTGGTTCGCGCCTTCATTTCAAACGGTGAATTGCAACAAATTTTGCCGCAAAAACTTTTTTCTTTCGGCCCAATTTTTCGTTATGATCGCCCGCAAAAAGGCCGTCAGCGCCAATTTCACCAAATCAATTTTGAAGTTTTGGGTGAAGAAAATTTTTATGCTGATGTTGAGATGATCTTGCTTGCAGCTGCTATTTTAAAGGCTGTAGGGGTCTTAGAGCAAACCACGCTTGAAATCAATTCGCTTGGATGCGCCAAAACAAAAGAAAATTATGAAGTGGCTTTGAAAGAATATTTTGCCACTCACGCTGAAAAACTTTCTGCAGATAGCAAAATTCGCCTAGAAAAAAATCCGCTTCGAATCCTTGATTCTAAAGACTTGGGCGACATTGAGCTTTGCAAAAACGCACCACTAATCTCACAGTTTTTTTCAGATGAAGCTTCACAAAGATTCGCCGCAATTCTAGATTTGCTCAAAAAATTTGGCATCAAAACCCTTGTCAATCCTCGCTTGGTGCGTGGTTTAGATTATTACACCTCTACAGTTTTTGAATTCACTATGGCTCACGAAGGTGCGCAAAACACGGTTTTGGCGGGCGGAAGATATGATGGCTTGATTGAAAAAATGGGTGCCAAACCAACCCCAGCAATTGGCTTTGCCGCTGGCGTTGAGCGCTTGATGTTGCTGGCAAAAATTCCGCCAAAAAAATCACAACCAATTGCCATAACTTATATTGCGGTTGAACAAAAAACAGCAGCCTTTGAATTGGCTCAAACCCTTCGCGACAAAGGCTTCAACGTAGATTTCACTCTTGACGGCAATTTCAAAAAACAAATGAAACGCGCCAGCCAAAACAATGCGCGCTTTGTTTTGATTTTGGGTGAAGATGAGGTGAAGAAAAATGAAGTAACAATAAAAGATTTCACCACCTCAAGCGAGAGCAGAGTAGGGCATGAAACGGTTATTGACTATTTGCAAGACAAAGTTTAAAATGTAATACATTGTAAGACAATAAACACATTTAAAACAAAATATGACAACAGTTACAGTTCGTCTGCCAAATGATCTAAACAAAGCGCTGGAGCGCATCTGCAAGCAAGAAGATCGCAACAAATCGTGGTTCATCAAAAAAGGCCTCGAGCTTTTAATTGAAGACATGGCTGATTATTATAAGGCCGAAGAAGGTTATAAAAAATTTGTTCTTGAAAAAGAATCAGTCATTGATTTTGCTGATTTGGCAAAGGATGTTGGAGTTAGATTGAAAAACTATCGTAAGAAAAAATAATGCACCAAATCAAATTCACCAACAGCGCCGCCAAGATTTTTAAAAAACTCGATCGCCAAATTCAGCATAAAATTATTGCTTATTTTGACCAAAAAGAATTGCTAAAAAATCCAAAAAGTTTTGGCAAGGCATTGCTTTATGAGCAGCGCGGCAATTGGCGTTATCGCGTTGGTGATTATCGCATTATTGCTAAAATTTTGGGCGATGAGTTAATGATTCTAATTATTGATGTTGGTCACAGAAAAGAAATTTATAAATAAATAATATGTTTAATTTTTTATTCGCCTTCAAAAATTTTGAAAAAAATTTCCGTTTTTTTGCGCCGTTTGCATTGCTGGCAACCCTTGTCTTCGCTGCCTTCGCCGTGCCAGCAATTTTGCAATCGCCAATTGATTATCAACAATCAAACGCGGTGAAAATTATGTATATACACGTTCCGTGCGCGTGGATGGGGCTTTTGATATACACACTGATGGCTTCGTTCAACTTATCAGGCTTCATTTGGAAAAATCCGTTTTTTTATATAATCGCGCGCGCCATTGCGCCAATTGGCGCGGCCTTCACTCTCACAACTTTGGTCACGGGCGCAATTTGGGGAAAGCCAATTTGGGGAACGTGGTGGGCATGGGACGCGCGCCTTACAACCGTGCTGATTCTATTCTTTTTATATTTGGGCTATATCATTTTGCTCGATTCTTTTGATGATCGCGCCAAGGGCGAAAAAATCGCCGCGATCATCTCTATTGTTGGCTTCGTCAATGTGCCGCTCATCAAATTTTCTGTCGAATATTTCAACTCGCTGCACCAAAGCGCCAGCATATTGCGCTCCAAGGGTGTTGCAATTCACGAGACAATGCTCTATCCTTTGCTGCTGATGTTTGGCGCGTGCTTTTCGTACTTCGTTTTCATCGCACTCATCAAAGTGAAAACCGAAATTTTGCTTAAAAAAAATCGCTAATATGACATATGTTGTTACTGACAATTGCGTAAAATGTAAATATACCGACTGCGTCACCGTGTGCCCAGTTGACTGCTTCTACGAAGGCGACAACATGCTGGTGATTGATCCAGATGGTTGCATTGATTGCGGCGTTTGCGTGCCCGAATGCCCAGCCGAAGCCATTTTCCCTGAGTCTTCCGAGTTGGTTGAGTGGATTGAAATCAATCGCAAATATGCGAAGGAGTGGCCGGTGATCACCAAACAAAAGGATCCGCTGCCCGATGCCAAAGATTTTGATGGTATGAAAAACAAGTTCAAAAAATTTGTGCTTGGTGAAGAATAATTTTTAGCTTTGATAAGCGGCGTCAAAAATTAAGTTTTTTTATAATCAAGATTTTGCTTTCGCGGCAGTTGCAATAAGGCTTGTCAACGTTATCAAATTTTGAATTTTTATAATCGCTTTCATGTTTTTTCTTCTCAATCAAGTCAATAAATTTTTTTAATGTCACGCAAAAAATCCTCCCCACAAAATCAACGTCCACTCGCAGATTTGCTGCGTCCACAAGCACTTGAAGAAGTTCTTGGTCAGCAACATTTGTTTGGCGAATATGGTGTTTTAACCCTGATCGCGCGCGCCAAAAAAGTGCCTTCAATGATTTTGTGCGGACCTGCCGGCGTTGGCAAAACCAGCATCGCCAAAATTATGGCCACAATTGTTGATGCTGAATTTGTGATGATTTCGGCAGTTGATTCTAACACCGCCGAAATTCGCAAAATTATTGACGAAATTCGCGAGAAAAAAAATCCACACAATTTGCTGGCAAGCCTTGCCAAACCTGTGATTATGATGGTTGACGAAATTCACCATTTTAACAAAACGCAGCAAGATTTGTTTTTGCCTTTCATCGAAGATGGCACGATAATTT
>CAYPUN010000021.1:0-16498 GCA_964413985.1 uncultured Rickettsia sp.
CAACAAATGTTGTGCGCAAAACTGTGACGATATCAGATGCGGTAAGTAAAAGATGGGAAGAGAGCTTGTTTCCAAAGAGTGGCGATTCTTATGTTTTGCAGTCACTAAGCTTGGCAGAAAAAAATAAAAAAGGAATAATCGAAATTAAAGCGCCATTTTCTCATAAGCTTGTTGCAAATGGAGCAAGGGTTTTGCAAGATTTGCTTGAGCATCAAGCTATGGTTGGATGCCGTGATTCGTCGATATCTCTTGGTGTGGCAGAAGATTTTTTGGCAGAAAAAGTTGGTTTAGTATTTTTGCGAGGCTTGCCAGAAAGTCCTTCTGCTCAAGCCATGAGATCTTATAAGATAAGTTTGGGTGAGAGGATTCCGGATTCGGTTGGGAGTATGTTTTTTTCGCCATTGTTGTTTTTAAGTTGCTATTCCAAGCTTTGTGGCTTGCAGCTGGCAACTGACTATGGCCTTTTTGTTGGACAAGAATTGCGTCGGCCAAAAGGAAGTCATAACATTGGTGTTTCTTATTATTCTCCAAATGGCAACGGCAATTTGCAATTTTATACGATAGAGGCGAAGGATGTTTGCGATAAACTTTCTGCCAAAGAAATTGAAGTTTTGTCGCAACCATTATTTTCTTACAAAATTGGCGATAGAAACGGTTTGCCATTTGCGGTTATTAGCAATCAAAATGGCTATACATCGATACATTTTAATGGCGATGCCTTTAAAGCGAAAAAAATTCATATTGATGACTGTGATGATGATTTGGCCTTGGAAGCAAAGGACGCACTTAAAAAACTTAACAATATTTTGCAAGAAACCGTCATTAAAAAATCAAATTCTTTTGCCTGCAATTTGACCGAAGAAAACAGCGCCGTCCTGCTTTCTGGTAAGTTTGGTGGGGTAAATGGTGTGAATCCAATTGGGCAATTTAATAAAGAAGACGAGGTTGGAATTTTTGCGCCACTGATTGAGGATTTTGATTCGCCATCAAATCGTCCAACATCACCTTTTTCGTCATCAAGCAAATTGGCTGCTTTGCGCGGTGGCGATAAGGTGAAATAATTTTTGTAAATTATGTTTAGTGCAAATTTTAGACAAGCAGCATCTGTTTTTGGGGTGATAGCGCGAAGGCAGATTTCGTCTATGCGCAAAGGGGTTGTTCAAGTTGAAATTCCGCAGCCTATTTCGCAAAATTGGTCTAAAATGTTTGCGCAAAAATTTATTCCGTCAGAATTTTTGATGGAAAATAATGTTATAAAAATTCCTTTTAACAATCAGGTTACGGAATTTTTTGGTGATATTTTTTTACAAAATTTAACGCAAAATGCTGCCGATGGTTGTGACAAATCTGCGGCTTGTTTGCGAGCAATTGACGCCTTTAAAAATAATGAAACGCCAATGATTCATCTGTCGAAATTGCCGATGGAATGTGAATCATTATACATACCGTTTTTTGATGCTAAAGTTCGGGGTGGAGTTTTGGGAAGGGCGCCGCAATATTCTGGCTATATGCCGGCGATGACCATAAACGCTGCTTTTGCATCATGCGTTGGTCTTAAAAGCTACGCCAAAAGCCAAGTTCCATCTTCAACAATTGTTTCTTCGGTTTTTATTGCGCAAGGAACTAACAGGCGGTTGCCACACCGCGACGATTTGCCAACATTGTCTTCAGCAAAAATGGTGAAAGCAAAGCCAGATTTTGTTGAGGCAATTTCGATTCAGGCGATTTTTTCTGATGCGAAAATTGCAACTTATTTAATTGAAGGGAAAGAAATTTATGAAAGATTGTCAGGTGAAATGCAAAAATTTTTGTCGCAAGAAATTTTTTATTTAAAAAACACTCAGCCAAATTTTGAAAAATATAAATTTAAGATATTAGATATTGATAAAGATGGTGAGGTGATGTTTAATTTTGATGGCGATTTGCTCAAGTCTGGATTGATTGCATGTAATTTTGAAGATCAAATTTATAGCGATAAAATGCTTCAAGAATTTTCTGGAGTTTTGAAAAAAATGATGGAAGAGACTTCTTTGCAGGTTGTTTTAAAAAGTCATGAATCGGTGCTGTTTGAGCATGTGCACAGCTTGCATGGCAGGAACCCGACAAAAGATGAGGCGGGAAATGATTTGGAAACTGAGCGTAAAATTATTGGAACTTTGTGGCGAAAAAAAAGCAGCGAAGGCGACAAGAATGTTGTTAAATTAAACGAAAAAACAAAAAACGGAAATGAAAAATAAATTATATTCACAAAAAGAATCTTTGCCAGTGAAGGGCGAAATTGTAGTGGCAGGAGACAAATCTATATCGCACCGCTCGTTGATTTTTGCGGCTTTGGCCAATGGTCGCAGCAAAATTTCTGGTTTGCTTGAAGGAGAAGATGTGCTCAAAACCGCTGCGGCTCTAAGGCTGATGGGTGTTGAAATTTCTCGTGGTGATGATGGTGTGTGGCATGTTAATGGCGCTGGAGTGGCTGGGCTTATGGAGCCAAGCGATGTGATTGATATGGGAAATTCGGGCACGGCGGCGCGTTTGATGGCGGGATTGGTGACGCCATATAATTTTACGTCATTTTTTACGGGTGATGCGTCACTGCGCAAAAGGCCGATGAAGCGAGTGTTTGAGCCAATTGAGATGATCGGTGCAAAAGTGGTGTCGCGCCAAAATGGCTTGATGCCATTTGCAATTATTGGCGCTAAAGATGCGATGCCAATTGAATATAAAATGAAGGTTGCGTCAGCGCAGGTGAAAAGTTGTATATTGCTTGCGGGTCTTAATATTCGCGGCCTCACAACGATTGTTGAGCCAGAAAAATGTCGCGATCACTCCGAAATTATGATGCGTGATTTGGGCTTGAAAATTGACGTTGAAAATTATGGCGAGCATGGCACAAAAATTTCTTATCAAGGTATGCAAGAATTTGCTGCCAAAAATTTTGACGTGGTTGGAGATATTTCTTCGGCGGCATTTTTGATTGTGGCGGCGCTTGTCACGCAAGGATCGCAGCTGGTTATAAAAAATGTTGGCATCAACCCTTTGCGTGATGGAATTGTGACAACTTTGCGCGAAATGGGTGGCAATATTCAATTTGCAAATGAGCGTTTGGTTGGTGGCGAAAAAGTTGCCGACATTATTGTTGAATCAAGTGATTTGAAGGGAATTGAAGTGCCAGCAAGCCGCGCCCCATCTATGATTGACGAATATCCAATTTTGGCAGTTGCAGCGGCGCACGCAAAAGGTGTTACAAAAATGAACGGCCTTGCCGAGTTGAAAGTGAAAGAAAGTAACCGCTTGTTGATGATTGCAAACAACCTAGAAAACTGCGGTGTCAAGCTGGTTATGGGTGATGATTATTTGGAAGTTGCGGGTGGCATCAATCAGCCAAAAAATCGCGTGCAAATTGCAACGGCGATGGATCACCGCATTGCGATGTCATTTTTGATTATGGGCTTGAGCCTTGAAAATGGCGTTGAAATTGACGATGGTTCTATGATTGCCACTAGCTTTCCAAATTTTGTTTCGTTGTTTGATGGCTTTGGATATAGGTTTGGTAGGGCTGCATAAAGTTGCTTGCAAAAAATATTTTGCGCCATAGATTAAAAAAATATTGTTTTTTTAATTAGCTGAAATTTTATCATGAAATTTTTTCCTGTGAGAAGAGCTTTCTCTGCTGCCGCGGCTGGGGTTTCTGGCGGTGATGGCTATGCAAAAATTTTTGTTGGTATTTTTGGCGGAGGCGACAAAGGGTTTGAAGAAAAATTTGCAAAATCAAAAATAAAATCCCTCACTTTAAATTTTGGCGATGTCAGAAAGCCAAGTCAAATCGCTGACGCTCTAAGCTTGGCGAGCGGTTTGCAAAATCTAGAAAGTTTATATCTTGAATTTCCGCGCGGCAAATATGATGAAAAAAATTTTGCGCGAACAATTTATTTGAGCGAAACTTTTGCCAAAAAAAAATTTCTACAATTAAAAAATTTGGTGGTTTTGGCAAGTGGCACTGGCTCGCTAAGGCTTGCTGCAAGGGTTGCGGAAGGCAATCAAAATTTGCAGCAATTAAAAATATTGCCTATAAATGATGGCAGAAATCATCCCAAAAAACCATTGCTTGCAGGAGAAGATGAAGAGCTTGCTAAATGTGTTGCTGATAGTAAAAATTTAAAAAGTATATGTTTTGATTTTAGTATTTTTGATGACAATGCTTCCTTGGCAATTGTTGATGCTGTGGCGGAGAAGTCAAGTCTTGCAAGGCTTAGTCTAGTGATGCACTCGCCAGAATTTGGAGCAAGTTATGTTGCAAAAATTATCGAAAACAATCAGAATTTGCAACAATTGTCGGTGCAAAATTCTGCGGTTTTGGCAAGTGCGCAAGATCGCAAAAAAATTCTTGAAGTGGTTGAAAATAGTAGATCTTTAGAGGTTCTTGACCTTTCGTTTCTAGGGGCTGTTGATGTTGAAGATTTTAATCGCGCAATTGCATCAAATGTTTTTTTAACCAGAATTTCGACCGTTGAAGATTGCGAAAATTTGCAAAGAAATCGACTTGTGCAAGATTTTGTACAAGACCTCGCTAAAACGTTTTTGGGTGTCAGATTTTTGCGAATGGTGCAGCAAAACAAACAAAAACTACCAGAAGATTTTAATTTTGAATATCTGACAGAGTCTTTGGCCACGCAGGTTCACAAGATTTTGCGCGAAGAATTTTCAGCTCCACAAATAATTGAAATTGCCAAAGCTTGGCATAAACCATTTTCACAAATTTTGGTTGGAAAAGTTAAGGATTATGCTGGAATGTCTTGGCCTTCTTTGTTTGGTGCCAAAAAAGAAATTGAAATTCCTGAGGAAATTTTTGGTAAGAAAGGTTACAAGATGGTGACATTAAATAACCATGACGATCTTGCTCATGAAGCGTTGCGGCTCAATCATTGCGTCAATTCTTATACAAACAAATGTTTTGTAGAAAATAGTCATATAATTTCAATTAGAAATGAAAAAGGTGAGTCGGTTTCTTGCTTTGAATTAAGTGCAGATTATGAGCGAAGAAAATTGGGTTTGAAACAGCACAAAACTTTTAATGATGAAATTGCGGGGCCAAGAGATATGGCTGCAAGCCTCTGGTTGCTTGATCAAATTGATGATGGCAAAATTGAAATTGATTTTTCTTCTTTAGAAAAAGATAAAAAAATGAGAACTGTTTCGGCGCCTTTTGTGCAAGGTGTAAAAAATTTGCAATATATTGGTTTTGATGCTTTGGATGATAAAAAAGTGCGCAAAGTAATTCGTCAATATTTGACAAAAGTTTTGCCAACTTTTGCAAAAAATTTAATTCGCAGATTGTGCGATGATGAAGTTGTTTTGCCTTTGGTTTCAAGGGTTGGTGATGTTTATCCACCAATTGCTTATGATGTTGAGCTTGCAGAAATGCCGCAAAAAGAAATGCCGGGAAGTGCGATAAAAAAGCGCGGCGAAGGAGAGTTGGATGGGGTTGCGCTGTATCGCAGTAGCGGAAGTGGTAAGGTGAGGCAATGAATCGTTATCGCTGCAATATCTGCCTAGGGTGCGTTGCCTAACTTGATTTGCAATATGTTACAACCAAGATAATTTTGCCTTGTAGTCCTTTTCAAACTCAGAAATTTTAGCTTCGTTTTTTAGCGTCAAGCCAATATCGTCAAGGCCTTCAACCAAGCAGTTTTTGCGAAATGGATCGATCTCGAATTTATAAATTTTGTTGGCGGCGCGCACTTCTTGCTTTGCCAAATCAACTGTTATGGAATTGTTTTCGTCGGCGGCAAATTCAAGCAGCTCATCAACCGTAGCGCTTGGCAGAGTAAGTGGCAAGATGCCATTTTTGAAGCAATTGTTGAAGAAAATATCGGCAAAAGATGGTGCAATCACGCAGCGAATGCCAAAATCAAGCAGCGCCCACGGAGCGTGTTCACGACTTGATCCGCAGCCAAAATTATCCTTCGCGATCAAAATTTGCGATTTTTTATAAGCCGGTTTGTTGAGCACAAAGTCTTTGATCTCGTTTTCTTTCATGTCAAAACGCATTTCGTGAAACAGGTTTTGACCAAGGCCAGTGCGCTTTATCGTCTTCAAAAATTGCTTTGGAATGATCATGTCGGTGTCGATGTTGATCAATGGAAGCGGCGCGGCAACTGAAGTGAGTGTAATAAATTTTTGCATTTCTTAAAAGGTTGATTTAGCTGTTTTGACGTCCATTATAATCTGTTGCTTTAAATTTTCAAGCGAGTCGAATTTTTTTTCCTCGCGCAAGAAATCAAGCAGTTCGACGCTGATTTTTTTGCCATAAATATCTTGGTTAAAATCGAAAATGTGAATTTCATAAAGAGGCTCAAAAGTGCTGCCAATTGTGGGTTTGATGCCAAAATTCATGATGCCGTTTTGAGTGGTGTTGTTGCTCGCGCCCTTGTTTTCAATTTTGAGGCGCACTTTATAAACACCAAATTTCGGTTTGATAATGTGTGGTTTAGCCATGATATTGGCGGTTGCAAAGCCAAGTTGACGCGCCAATTTTCTGCCAGAAATCACATGTCCTTGAATAGAAAAATTTTTGCCAAGAAGCTGGTTGGCGCCAACAACATCGCCATTTTGCAGCATTTTTCTAATTGCAGTTGACGAACAAATTTGACCATTAATTTTGAAAGCATCAATGTTGCTAACCCTGAACCCATATAGCTTGGCGGCCTCTTGCAACATTTGCAAATTGCCCTCACGATTTTTGCCAAAAATAAAATCATAACCAATCACCAAATGCTTGACATTCAAGGCTTCAACAAGGATTTTCTTGACAAAATCGCCGGCGTTGATGTTGGCAAAATTTTGATTAAACTGCGCAATCATTGCATAAGCAATTTTTTCGTCATGCAAATTTTGCAATTTTTGCGCTAGGCTAGAAATTGTGAAATCGCGCGCCAGTTCTGGTCGGAAAAGCTGTATTGGATGTGGACGAAAAGTTAAAACAGCACTCTTCAAATTGCTTTCACTCGCAATTTCATTTATTGTTTGTATAATTTTTTTGTGCCCAAGATGCACGCCATCAAAATTGCCAATGGTCAGAGCCAGTGGTGGCAAGGCTTCAGCTTGATTAAAATTGCGAATTATGCGCATTAAATTTATGAAAAACTTTTTTTTATTGGTAATTTTAGCGGTTACAACGCTCAATTATAACGCCTGCGCTGCAGGATTCAAGCATGGTATTGCAGTTTTTGACGATTTAAAATATAGCGCCAATTTTGATCATTTTGAATATGCCAACCCAGATGCTCCTAAGGGCGGGGCGGTGGTGTTTGGTGTTGAAGGCACCTATAACAACCTAAATTCTTTCATTTTAAAAGGAATTTCGGCGGCAGGAATTGACGGAATTTATGATTCTTTAACTGAAGGGGCGGATGACGAAATTTCGTCGCGCTATGGCTTGATTGCTGAGTCAATGAGTTTGTCGGACGATAAATTTTCTTTGACTTTTAAACTGCGCAAAGCTGCCAAGTGGCACGACTCTAAGCCTATCACCGCTGATGATGTTGTTTTTACTTTTAACAAATTGATCAGCGATGGCCATCCATCCTACAAAATGGCCTTTGCGCAGGTGAGGGAAGTGCAAAAAATAAATCAGCACGAAATAAAATTTATTTTCAAAACCAACAAAAATCGCGATTTGCCGCTGCTTGTTGCCTCGATGAAAATTTTGCCAAAACATTATTATCAAAATCACGAATTTAATCAAACAACTTTAGAGCCACCTCTTGGCTCTGGACCCTACAAAATCAAGGCTGTGGAGCAGGGCAAAAAAATTGTTTATGAGCGCGTGAAAGATTATTGGGCAAAGTATTTGCCAGTGAATAAAGGCCGCTATAATTTTGACCAAATCACCTATGATTATTATCGCGACAGCAACGTTTTGATTGAGGCATTCAAGGCTGAAAAATTCGATTTGCGCCAAGAAAATATTTCGCGCAATTGGCATAATTCTTACAATATCGACAAAGTAAAAAATGGCGAAATCATCAAGCGCGAAATTGTCAACAGCTTGCCAGTTGGGCTTCAAGCCTTTGTTTTAAATTTGCGCCGTGCGAAATTTCAAGATATAAATTTGCGCAAAGCGATGACTTATGCGTTTGATTTTGAATGGCTGAACCAAAATATTTTTTATGGCTCATATTTTCGCACTAACAGCTATTTTGAAAATTCCGATTTTTCGTATAATGCTGATAAATCGCACGCGCCGTTTATGCTGCCAAAGTCTGATGGCAAAGGCTTTGGGCGCGATAATCTTTTGCTTGCAAAAAAAATTCTTGATGATGCGGGATATAAAATTGTTGGTGGAAAATTGTTTGCGCCAAACTCACGAGAGCCTGTCAGCATTGAGTTTATGATTGATAGCAAAACTTTTGAAATGGTGATTGCGCCGTTTGTAAAAAATTTGCGCAAATTGGGAATTTTAGCAAAAACGCGTTTTATCGAGGAAAATCAATATGCCTCGCGGGTTCGTAATTTTGATTTTGACGTGATTGTGACGGTTTTTGGGCAGTCGATAATTCCGGGAAATGAGCTGTTGCATTATTGGCATTCGTCGCAAAAAAATGTTGTTGGAGCCCATAATATCGCGGGTTTAGACGATAAAAAAATTGATGAATTGATCGAAAAAATTTCTTACGGCCAAAATAAAAAAGAATTGATCGAGCTTTGCCGCGCCTTTGATAAGCATATGCTTGAAAATTATTATACAATTCCACAATGGCACAACAAGACCTACAGAATCCTATATCGCGATATTTTTGCGATGCCAAAAATCACGCCAAAATATGCGCTGGGGGTTGATTTTTGGTGGCTAAAACCAGCAGCAGCCAAATAGTTGCATCTTTTTCTTTGTTGGTTATAATTGCGCTGTTAACCTACGGCATTTATTCTTTTATTATAGGTGATGTAGCCCTTGGACGCTCCAAGCGTGGCTCAGTCGCGTCCAAGGGCTACATCACCTATAATAAAAGAATAAATGCCTACCTAATTTAATTTTTTTATGTTCATACAAACTGAAGAAACGCCCAATCCGGCGACGTTAAAATTTATTCCAGATGGCATAGTTGTTGTTGAAAACGGCACGGCAGATTTTAAAGATCGCGAGCAAGCAGCAAATTCGCCACTTGCGCAAGATTTGTTCAAAATTGATGGCGTGAATGCGGTGTTTTTGGGTCATGATTTTATAACGGTGACAAAGCTTGAAAACATTGACTGGAAGCAAATTAAAACTGAAATTTTGGCAACAATAATGGATTTTTTTGTGGCAGGAAAATCGGTGTTGCTTGATGGATCACACCAGTCGCAGTCTGCTTTTGACGAGAATGACAGCGATGTGGTGAAGCAAATTAAAGAGCTGATCGAAATCAAGGTGCGCCCAGCTGTGGCAATGGATGGCGGTGATATTATTTTTCGTGGATTTGAAGATGGCATTGTGCAGCTTGAGTTGAAAGGCTCGTGCTCTGGCTGTCCAAGTTCGACTGTAACATTAAAAAACGGCATTGAGAACATGCTTAAACACTACATTCCAGAGGTTTTGGGGGTTGAGCAAGTTTTTGATTAGGAAAAAAAGTGAATTATCTCTTTGCTTTGGATGATATAACCACTTGAACGCTCCACACGACTGGCTCAGTCGCGTTCAAGTGGTTATATCATCCAAAGCAAAGAGATAATTTAAAACAAAAATTTATGACGACAAAAAATGATGTTTTGAAAATTGCGGGCAAAGAATTTCACTCGCGACTTTTGGTTGGCACGGGAAAATATAAAGATTTCGTTGAAACCCGCGAAGCAATACAGGCTTCGGGCGCCGAGATTGTCACTGTTGCGGTGCGCCGTGTGAATATCGAAAAAAAAGGCGAGCCGATGTTGCAAGATTTTCTCGATCCAAAAAAATATACTTATCTGCCAAACACTGCGGGATGTTTCACCTGCGATGACGCCGTGCGCACGTTGCGTTTGGCGCGTATGGCGGGAGGTTGGAATTTGGTAAAATTGGAAGTTTTGGCGGATGAAAAAACGCTTTATCCAAAAGTTACAGAAACGCTCAAAGCCGCAGAAATGCTGGTTAAAGACGGGTTTGAAGTTATGGTTTATACTTCTGATGATCCAATTGTGGCAAAAGAATTAGAAGATATAGGATGCTGCGCAATCATGCCTTTGGCTGCTCCAATTGGGTCTGGTCTTGGCATTCAAAATCGTCTCAACATCGAATTTATCATCGAGCAATCAAAAGTGCCGGTGTTGGTTGATGCTGGTGTTGGCACGGCTTCAGACGCTGCAATTGCAATGGAAATGGGTTGCGATGGCGTTTTGATGAACACCGCAATTGCCAAAGCGCAAAATCCAATTTTGATGGCGCATGCTATGAAACTGGCGATTGAAGCGGGTCGCGCCGCTTTTTTGGCAGGCAGAATGGAAAAGAAAAAATATGCTTCACCATCTTCACCAACAACAGGAAAAATTTAATTTATGAAACATAATTTTAATTCAACAATCATCCGCGCTTATGATATTCGCGGGGTTTATGAGCAAACATTGTTTGATCAAGATGCGTTTTTTGTCGGCAAATCTTTTGCAAGTTTTTTGCGCAAAAACAACAAGCGCAAAATTTCGGTGGCGTGTGATGGCCGCAAAAGCTCGCCAGCATTGAAAGCGCAGCTTATCAAGGGTTTGATCGAATCTGGTTTAGAAATTGTTGATGTGGGCATGGGGCCAACGCCGATGCTATATTTTTCGGTTTATCATTTGGATTGCGATGCGGGAATTATGGTCACGGGATCGCACAACCCTAAGGATCACAACGGTTTTAAAATGCTGCTGAAGGAACGTCCATTTTTTGGTGACGATATTTTAAATTTGTCAAAAATGGCCGCAAGTGGCGATTTTGTTCAAGGCGAGGGCAGTATAAAAACTTTTGATATTGAAGATATTTATGTTCATCGTGTGCTTGCCGATTGCGTGATTGCAAAAAATAATAACACAAAACATCAAACAAAAAAATTGCGTATCGCTTGGGATGCTGGCAATGGCGCGGCTGGAGAGGCTATGACAAAAATTGCCAATCAGCTTGATGCTGACAATTTTTTGTTGTTTGCAGATATTGATGGAACTTTTCCAAACCACCATCCTGACCCTACAGTGCCAAAGAATCTCGAGGATTTGAAAAAAGAAATTTTGGCGCAAAATTGCGATTTGGGAATTGCCTTTGATGGCGATGGCGACCGTATTGGCGTGATGGATGATGAGGGCGGAATTTTGTGGGGCGATCAATTGATGGTGTTTTTTGCGCGTGAAGTTTTGCACAAAAACCCGCAAGCCACTATCATTGCCGATGTGAAGGCCAGTCAAACTTTGTTTGATGAAATTGCAAAGGTGGGCGGCAAGCCGATGATGTGGAAAACTGGACATTCTTTGGTGAAGGCAAAAATGAAAGAAACCAATTCGCCGCTTGCAGGCGAGATGTCAGGCCACATCTTCTTTGCCGACACTTATTCTTCGCACAAAAATCATGGTTATGACGATGCGCTTTATGCGGCAATTCGCATTATAAACATTGTGGCGCAGTCGCCGCAAAAGCTTTCAACGCTTCGCAAATCGCTGCCACAAACATTTTCTACTCCAGAAATTCGCATTGAATCGGAGGATGAAAAAAAGTTTGCAATTGTTGAGGCACTAAAAAATAAATTGCAAAAATTGAATTTGAATGTCAATGATGTGGATGGGGTTCGAGTTAAGACTGACAAGGGTTGGTGGCTTATTCGTGCTTCAAACACACAACCAGTTTTGGTGGCAAGATGCGAGGCGCAATCGCTGGCGGATTTGGCGGAGTTGAAAAAAGAATTGCGGTTTTATTTGCAAGATTGTGTCGCTAGGCTGCCTAAGGAGCTTGATTAAAAGGGATTGTCATATTTGTAGATTTGCGTTTAATAGGCTTGGGGATGCTACTTCGATCCTCAGACACACGCAGGCTCAACTCGGCTCGAAGCAGCATCCCCAAGCCTATTAAACGCAAATCTACAAATATGACAATTGAAATTTAATTTTTTTTATGAAAATCATTGGTCTTAGTGGGGCGCTTGCTTCGGGAAAAAATTTTGCGGCGGAATTTTTTGCTCAAAAAGGGGCGGCGATTTTTGATGCCGACAAGCAAGTTCATGAGGCTTTAACAAGCGACAAAGCCTTGATAGTAAAGATTGCAGAGATTTTTCCGCAAAGCTTTGTTAACAAAAAAATCGAGCGCAAAATTTTAGGAAAAATTGTTTTTGCGGATGTGAAAAAATTGCAAATTCTTGAAGATATTATTCATCCGATAATTCGTAAAAAATATTTAGAATTTATTGCAAAATCACGCCAAGAAAAGAAAAAAATTGTGGTTTTGAATATTCCTCTTCTCCTAGAAAAACAAGGCTATGAATGCGACAAGGTGATTGCGTTAGTTGTGCAACCAAAGGTGCAAAAAAACAGATATTTTGCGCGTCACAAAGATCAGCCAAAAAAAGAATTGGAAGAAAAATTTTCAAAAATTACGCGGCTGCAATTTACAAATCAACAGCGCAAAGAAAAAGCTGATTTTGTTGTAAATACTTCATTTTCTAAGGCGCGCACGACTATGCAATTGCAAAAAATATTCAATGATTATGTTTTTGGGATTTGAAAATGATTTTACAACTAACTCATCTCTCTATTCTCACACCGCATTTGGTCTTGTTTGACCTTCTTGCAAGATTTTTAGTTTTTGTTGATAAGCACTTGCAATTTCACCATTTGGCACTATTGCTTTTTTGTTTGAATTTTTAAGATTAGACCGCAATTCATTTCCTTGAGACACTACATTTGACGCCATTTCTCCCTCTTGCAAGCGTTCTAGTCTTTTTTCATAGTCTTTTCTAATCTCTTCGCTGTTCATATTAATTTGCTATTGTTAAAAAATTTATTCAAAATATATTGTCTAACGCCGCTTATTATAATATTCAACTAAAATAATATAACATTGCGCCAAGGGTTTAGCACTTAATATTTAAAAAAATGCAAAAAGGAATTTTGTCCGCAATCTGCGCCTATGTAGTCTGGGGTTTGCTGCCACTTTATCTAAAAATGCTGCAAAGCGTTTTTTCAATTGAAATTTTGCTCAACCGCACTTTGTGGTCGTTGATTTTTATGTTGTTGCTACTAGCTGCTAGACGCCAATTTGATTGGGTGCACCAACTTATAAAACACCCAAAAACAATTTTAATTTTCGTTGCCAGCGCGTTTTGTATCGCCGCAAATTGGTTTTTATATATTTGGGCCGTCAACTCCAATCACGTGGTGGACGCCAGTCTGGGCTATTTTATGTTGCCACTTGCCAACATAATTCTTGGCTATTTTTTCTTGCATGAAAGATTGCGTTTTGGACAATGGCTTGCCGTTGCAATCGCTGCTGGCGGGGTTTTGTGGCTGGCGATTGATCTTGGCCAAGTGCCGTGGATTGCGCTGGCGCTGGCTCTAACTTTTGCGCTTTATGGATTGTTGCGAAAAATTGCCAAGATTGGAACGCTTGAAGGGTTGACGCTTGAGATGATTGCGCTGGCGCCGCTTGCGTTGCTGTGGATGTGGTGGCTTGCAAAAAACAACCAAAGCGCGTTGATTTCGGGTGAAATTTCGGTGCAATTGTTGTTGATTGCTGCGGGCCCAATCACGGCCATCCCGCTGCTGTTTTTTGCTTTTGCGGCGCGATCAATTCCGTTGCATTTGCTTGGGTTTTTGCAATATATCGGCCCCACTTTGCAATTGCTGCTTGGAATTTTTGTGTGGCACGAAGCTTTTCCGTTCAACAAGATGATTGGTTTTGCGGCAGTGTGGTGCGCCCTTGCGGTTTATGGTTTTGAAGGAGTTTTGTTTTGGCATAAAGGGCGTCGTGGTCGCAAAAAATCTGAAAATTCTTTGTCGACGCCTTCTTGAGATGGCGATGTAAGGTGATGTAAAAGTGTTACACCTAAGGTGATGTAAAAGTGTTACACCAAAAAATCTATACCAAATCTTGCAAAGCGCGCACTTCAAATTGCGATCCAGCATTTTTATATTCTGCAATTGCATCAACCAAAGCCTTCGCGCCCGACATTGTCGTTGTATAGGTTACGCTCTTCATAAAAGATGTGCGACGAATCGAGAAGCTGTCCTTCGTTGCTTGCGCGCCTTCTGTGGTGTTGATGACTAGCGAAATTTCTTTGCGCTCAATCATGTCAACAACATGCGGCTTGTCTTCGGTGATTTTGTTGACAATTGTAACTGCAATATTGTTTTCTGCCAAAAACTTCGCCGTGCCGCGTGTGGCAACGATTGTGAAGCCAATGTCGCATAGTTTTTTTGCAACTGCTGCAGCTTTTTGTTTGTCAGAATCTTTTACAGAAATGAACGCCACGCCTTCAGTTGGAAGTTTTGAACCTGCCGCCAATTGCGCTTTTGCAAAGGCAAGAGGGAAGGTTTTGTCAATTCCCATCACTTCACCTGTAGATTTCATTTCGGGTCCAAGGATGATGTCGGTGTTGTTGAAGCGCGCAAAAGGGAACACAACTTCTTTTACTGAAAAATAATCGAGCTTTTTTTCTTTCAGATTGAATTCTTTCAAAGGCTTGCCAATCATGATTAGAGAGGCGATTTTGGCGATTGCGATTCCGGTTGCTTTGGCAACGAAAGGCACGGTGCGCGAGGCTCTAGGGTTCACTTCAAGAACATAAACCACATTGTCTTTTACGGCATATTGCACGTTCATCAAGCCTTTAACATCAAGGGCTAAGGCCAGTTTGACAGTGGCGGCTTTGATGTCGTCGATAATTTGCTGCGACAAAGAAAATGGTGGAATTGAGCAGGCCGAGTCACCAGAATGGATGCCAGCTTCTTCGATGTGTTGCATGATGCCGGCAACAAAAACATCTTTGCCATCAGCCAGCGCGTCAACATCCACCTCGATTGCGTCGGTTAAAAATTTGTCGAGAAGCAACGGGCCGCTGTCAAAAACTTCGGCATATTCGGCGAGATATTTCATCAGATAGGTTTCGTCATAAACGATGGCCATGCCGCGTCCGCCAAGAACATATGATGGGCGCACAACAACGGGGAAGCCGATTTCATTGACTTGCTCGATCACTTGTTTTGATGAGTAGGCGATATAATTTTGCGGTTGATTGAGGCCGAGTTTTTGCAGCAATTGCTTGAAGCGGTCGCGGTCTTCGGCGAGGTCGATCATGTCTGGGGAGGTGCCGATGATTGGCACGTTTTCGTCTTGCAAAAATTTTGCGAGGCCTAGAGGGGTTTGGCCTCCGAACTGTACGTTGACGCCTAAAAGTTGGCCGTTTGATTGTTCTTTTTTTATTAATTCTATGGTGTCTTCTGCTGTGAGGGGTTCGAAATAAAGGCGGCTTGAGGTGTCATAATCGGTGGAAACTGTTTCGGGGTTGCAGTTTACCATTATGGCTTCGATGCCGGCTTCTTTAAGGGCGAAGGCGCAGTGGACGCAGGTGTAGTCGAATTCGATTCCTTGTCCGATGCGGTTGGGGCCGCTGCCTAGGATTATTACCTTTTTTTTGTCTGTGGGATTTGATTCGCAAGAGGAAGAAGAAAACATTTTTTTTGAAAATAAATATAGAATAATTTTTGGGGTATTATAGGGTGAATTAATAAAATATAAAGGGTAAATTTAAAGAATTGGATGGGTGTGGGGATGGTACTTCGCCCCTCAGACAGTGGCGCGCCAAAACTCGGCTCGAAGCACCATCCCCACACCCATCCAATTCTTTAAATTTATTCTCCATATTATGCCATTGTCTAACTTTTCAAGTCGTTTTGGGTGTTTGAATTGTTCAAGTTATTCGATATTTAAATTGTTCAAATTGTTTTAAATTATTCAATATTCACATTATTAATTCGTTATGATAAGTCAGAGTTTTATTTTTGCGGCGGGGCGGGGGGAGCGGATGCGGCCTTTGACTGACACGATTCCTAAGCCGTTGGTGAAAATTAAAGATAAGGCGATTATTGATTATTCGATTGAGAAATTGAGTAAAATTTCTGCGGTGCAAAAGATTGTGGTTAATGGGTTTTATTTGGCGGATGAGATTGAGGGGCATTTGAAAAATTTGTGCAATCCGAAGATTATTTTTTCGCGGGAGGTGGAGAAGATTGAGACGGGGGGTGGGTTGGCTTATGCTTTGGAGAATAAAATTGTTGATTCGAATTTGCCGATTTTGTTGGTTAATGGGGATGTTTTGTGGGAGGATGTTGCGGGAATTTCTGATATTGAGGAGATTTGTGAGGCTTACAGCGCCAACGATTGCGACATTATGCTGGGGTTGAAAAAAAATGGTGAGGTTTTGGGGTATGAGGGGCAGGGGGATTTTTTGTTTGATGCGAAAAGTTTGGCGTTATACAAAAAGGATGATGTGGCTCGAAGCCATGTGTTTGTGGGCACGCAGGTGGTTCATCCGCG
>CAYPUN010000022.1:0-7266 GCA_964413985.1 uncultured Rickettsia sp.
TGGTTAAATGAGCCAATAAAAGATTTAACAAGTTTTTCTTTGCTTTTAGCAATATATACAACACGGCAACCGTTGACAGACCTAGATATTGAGGCATCTTCAGGGATAATTTTTGACTTTTCTTTAGTAGAAAGATAGGTCGAAATATCATCCGAGCCAAATATGCAAATAAAGGCCTCTTTGTTTGAGGTTTGCGTACTGAGATAAAGTGCTTCAATGAAGTCAGCAAAGGCTTTTGCGGTTTCATCATAAGCGAAAACTTTTTGAGGAGTTGCTAAAATGGCAATCATCAAAAAGATTCGTAAAAACACGATGGATATTTTTTTATTTAGTCGTTTCACTTTTTTAAAAGGTTTGTTTGGTGTGGTAACTAAAATTGTAATACGGCTTTCATGTAATATGGTCTAGAGATATCAGCGCCAGAAGGGGCGGTGAAAAGCCCGCTTTTAAACTCTTGATGACCAGAGCTTAAAATATTTTGAATGCCAAAACTTACATCAAGATTGCGATTTATTAGATAGCCAAGTCTTGTATCCCATCTGGTGTATGGTTTAACGCCAGTGCTATAGTTTGCAGAGCCAGCTGCAGCATTGAAAACTGCTGCGCTAGGGCCTGCCGTAGTTAGAGAGTTTGTATAAAACACCAAATTGTCAAACTCTAATTTTGGTGTTAAATTTAGCAAAGAACGAATACGAAATTGGCTTCTTGGAGAATAGCCTTCCGAGCGTTCAAGCGGGTCAGAGTTAAGTAGGGTGTTGTTGTTTTCATTTGAAACGCTATTTAAGTGCAATGAGGTTTTTAACATGTCATAGCTGGCTTCAAGGCGCCAAATGTCAAGCACTTGCCATTTTGCATCAATTTCAAAACCATAAGTTTCGCCATAGCCATTGTTGTTGGCGGTTGGAGTTCCGCCATTTGGAGTTGTGACCAAATTGCCACTTCCGTTTACAGCGTCAAATGTTCTCAAGCGAGAATATTTGTTATAAAATGACGAAATGTCGAGTGTTGTTTTTTCTGTCGGTTTGACGCGATAGCCAAGTTCGTAGGCCAAAACGTCCTCTGCTCTGTAAGTGTTGCTGCCTTGTTGCGCGATAATGGTTGGGGTGGCCCTGATTTTCAAATTATCTTCGCCACGAGTTGGAGTGCGAATTGCGCGTGAAACCGCCGCCCATATAGTTTGATTGCGCGATGGATAATAAGTTAAGCGTGCATTTGGCTGATATTCAAAACCAGTCAAATCGTTGGCTTCAAATTTTGAACCGACGGTCAAATATAGTGAATCGGCAATTAGGCCAAATTTATCTTGCACGAAAGCGCTCCAAGTCTCGATGTTTCTGGTGTTTGGAGAATACTCAAATGGGATATATTGTACACCAGCAGCATTTGGAACTGGGCCGCTTTTAATGCTGTCTTGAATGTTTTTATAACCAACGCCCCAAATAAATTGGTTTTCTTTTGAGAAATTATAAAAATGTTGGAAATCGACGTCAAAAGTGCGTTCATAAATTTGCAAAATTGGAATATCGATTTTGTTGTAATCATAATAAGTTTGCAAAGTGAAGCTTGAATTTTTTGACAAAGTTTTGTTCCAATTGGCTGCAAAGTTGCCACCACTGTTGGTTTTGTCGTTTCTTTCTGGGTTGTTTAGAGTTGAAAAATAATTTTGCGAATTGTCGCTATAAATATCACCGTGAAGGCTGATGTTGCTGTCTTTGATTGAGGCGATATCATATCTGAAACCGGCGTGATCTTGCTTGATGCCGTCATCATTTTTGCCGCCATCGGTTGGCTTTGTTGAGCCGCCGCGCAGTGCGTGTTTGGCATAAACTCTATAGCTGTCTAAGCTTGCTGTTTTTCCACCATAGCGCGCTTCAGTGATTGAGCGGTCAGTGTTGCCAACAATTTGTGACACATATCCACCTTGAGTTTGTGCTGCACTTTTGGTGATGATGTTGATGATACCGTTCATCGCATTGGCACCCCAAATGCTGCCACCAGGGCCACGTATCACTTCGATTCTTTCGATATCATCCATCACATAATCTTGTGTATCCCAAAATACGCCAGAAAAAATTGAGTTATAAATTACGCGACCATCAATCATGATGAGCAATTTATTGGAATATTGGCGATCAAAACCGCGTGAAGAAATGGCCCATTTGTTGCCGTCAATCTTTGCAACTTGCAAACCCGGAACAAGGCGCAACGTTTCTGGAAGCGATGTCATGCCCGAGCGGCGAATGTCTTCTGAAGACAAAACGTAAGTTGCAGAAGGTGCGTCAAAAGCGTTCTCCTTCTTTTTTGATAGCGAGAAAAAGTCTGATGTTAAAAAACTTTTGGCGGCGTTTTGATCGGCACCAACAGCGCAAAATGGTGAAAACGCTGTAATTAAAATTAGGTTAGTAAAAAGAAACCATTTTTGTTTTTTCATTGATAAAATTTTTATATTAAAAAATTGAAACCACAATTGGAAATTCTTGGAGAGAGTTATGGTCTTCTCTTACCATCCAAGGAAAATCTAATTTTACAACAGAGCTATGTCCAAGCTTTTTGAAAATCATTCTATAAACTCTGCAATGAACCGCGGTAGAAACGCCAACTAAAAATTGGCACTTACTTTCTATATAGTGATTGAGTGCAATTTCAAACATTTTCTCAAGAATGTTGTGGCCCCTGTTGTTTTTTGACACAACTATTGCCGATATTTCGCAGTAAATCGGGTTTTCAATCTTCATTTGCTGAAACAAATTTTGGTAAGTGAAATTTGTGTTTTCGATGTCGGCGGATAGAAAATTTCTGTCGGTGCAAAACATCATTCTCATGCCGCCAATAACCTCGCCATCAAGCGTGGCAACGATGATTCTTCCGGCTGTGTCATATTTGTTTTCAAAGCCGTTATAATTTGGAAAATGAAATTCATTTGTATATGATTCGTGACGTAGCTTATAATATTTTTGTAACAAATCTTTATCGTGTGTTGCAAAAACTTTTAGTTCGCCTTCATCTGTTTGCATGGTTGGTTTTTTGGAATCTGCGGTTGCTAGATCTTCGGTAGTGAAATCGGGCAATGATGCTTCAAAGTAATTTTTGATTTTTGCAACAGCTTTTGTTTTTTTTACAACAATATCGGTTGCAAAGTTTTCAACTAATGGGTTTTTTTCTTTTTGTAGTGCCATCATATAATTATCTCCAATTTTTGGGTTTGTAATTTTAGGTTGTGTTTATTTTGAAGCAGTAATAAAAAAATATAACTTGGCATTTGCCTTATTAAATTTCTCGCTTTAAAAACTATTCTTTAAGCTTAGTTTTAATTTTTTGAAGTAAAGAAATTTTAACTAATAAAAGTCTAGTAATTTAGTAGATTAAAAACGAAAAAGCCTTTCCGATCAAGGAAACCGTGGCTTCCTAAAAGTATTCATGTTGCGAAACGATACAAAAAATCAATGGAAATCGCTTGGCTCTAGTCTCAAGAGCTTTGCGCTGCGCGTCATAAAAATTCTAAAAGCAATAAATTCAGGCCTTCTCGACACTATTTTTTCAATTCTACAGATTGCATTTTTAACAATCCAGCTGCCTTTTTTGATTTTTAAAAATATTAAACTGCTGCGTTGTTTAATACAAATTTTTATCATCATTCCGGCAAAATATGCAATTTTTAAATATTCGATTCGTAGAAGTGAAAATCGAAATTTTAGTGGGCGTATTGCAAAAAAGCAGAAAAATGATCCAAATTATAAGAAAAAATTTGCGCTGGTTTTAGAAAGATTTGAGCGGCGCAAAAAATCGAAAGTGAAGCGGGGGAATCCGAAGCTCGATCTTGATCAATCGTTTAGCGGCTTGGTTTATGCGGTGTTGCTGATCTCGATGTTGTGGACGATGATGAACTCTTATGTGATTTATCGCAACTTCTTTGTTAACATTCATAATAAAATTCAAACGCAAAGTAATGTTATTGATTTGGTGTCGACAAACATGATGAATGCGGTGGATAATTATCTCAATTATATTGGAGACCGTGCGCTGGTTTTTGATGCGAAGCACAATTTGGTAGCGATGAAAAATATTTTGAAGAAGACGCCAAATCGCGATATTTTTCAGCGTAACATTTCTTCTTGGTTGACGGTGCAATATGTGAACGTGGATGGCGAGGTTAGTGTGTCAACGCTTGATGGCATATTGAAAGTTCGGCGCGATCCGGCGAGTTTTTTTCCGGTGAAGCCGGCAGTGGCTGATCCTTGGCGTTTTAAAGTGGGTGCGATGCAGCATTTTGAAAATGATATTGTGTCTTACGACTATCTGCCGGTGACGATGGCAATTGACACTGACGACTTCAATCCAATTGGAACTTTGCTTGCCGAAATTCCAGTTGATCGGATTCAGCATAATATTCGCGATAGTTTGACAGAAAGTGATTTGTGTTATTTGGTGGTGGATCAAAATTATGACTTGGTGGCGAAGTCGGAAGATGTTGAGCAATATGATCGCACGGCGCTGCAATATAATTCTTATGCGGTGGCGGTGGTGCAAAATCAGGTGATTAATCGCTCAAATTCTTTGATGAAAAAAGTTGAAATTAACAATTGCGATTTAACTTATTATAGGCGTTCGAGCTATGGCATTTCTAGCTTTGTTGGCTATAACAGAATTAATGCGATGCAGAATTTTAGTTATCAAATTTTGACGACAATCATTCAGTCATTTGGTATCGCCTTCGTGCTTTTGGCGGCGTTTTATTTATTTAGAAAATTAAAAATTGGGCCATTTTTGAAGGAGTTGGTTTTTGCAAAAATTGGGGCGGAAGAGGCGAACAAGGTGAAGAGTCAATTTTTGTCGAATATGAGTCACGAGCTGCGTACGCCAATGAATGGCATTTTGGGCATGAGTCAGGCGCTGCGCGAATCGCGCAAACTTGCCGATGAAGAGCTGGAGCAGGCGAGTGTGATTTATCGCTGCGCTGATGCTTTGCTGATGATTTTGAATGATATTTTGAGTTTCTCAAAAATTGAAGCGCGCAAAGTTGATTTGGAGGCGATTGATTTTAATCTTGAAATTTTGATTGATGACATTGTTGATTTGATGTCACAAGGCGCCAACAACAAAGGTTTGGAGGTTGTCAGCTATATTGAATCGGACGTGCCAATTTATATGCATGGCGATTCGGGGCGTATTCGTCAGATTATTACGAACCTTATTAACAACGCGATCAAATTTACTTTTCACGGGCAGGTTTTTGTGCATGTTAAATTGGCAAAAATTGAGGATCATACTTATTTTGTGAGCTTTAATATTAAGGATAGCGGCATTGGAATTGAGCAGGAAAAAATCGCTAAAATGTTTACGCGATTTACGCAGGCTGATATGTCTACAACCCGCAAATATGGCGGCACGGGGCTTGGTCTTTCAATTTGCAAAGAGCTTGTTGAATTGATGCATGGCAGAATTGGAATTGAAAGTGATTTTGGTCGCGGTTCAAATTTTTGGTTTACGATTCCGCTTGCTGCTTCTAAGGTTGCGGGTGATAGCGAGCTTGAAAAAATGCGGCAATTGCAGGGCAAAAATATTGCGCTGGTTGAAAGCAACGAGGTGGCGCGCGCTGCCTTTGTTGGTCGCGTGGCGCAGTTTGGTATGAAGTGCGAAGCAACTTTGATTCCGCCAATTGCGATGTCGCCGCAAGCTTTGATGGCGGCAATTTTTGCGCAAATTGACAATTTTACAAATCCGCAAATTATTTTTATCAGTCACAGCGAAGCGCTTGGAGCCAACGGTGTAGCTGTTGCGCAATATATTAAGACAAAAGAAAATCTCAAAGATGTGCCGTTGGTTTTGATGGTTTCAACCAAAGATAAATTGTTGATTGAGACAGAAAAATTTGCGTTATTTAAATCGACAATGTTGAAGCCGTTTAAAACTTTGCGTATTGCTAATTCGATATTTAAAACATTTGGCATTGAGCATGATGAGGACGAGGCTCCTGCGGCAAAGAATCGGCCGCTGCAAAAAGAAGGCGAGAACCAGATTCGTATTCTGCTTTGCGAAGATAATGAGGTGAATATGAAAGTGGCGTTGATGATTTTGAAGCGTTTGAATATTCAAATTGACGTTGCAGAAAATGGCCAAGAAGCGATCAACAAATTTTTGCATGTGAAATATGATTTGATTTTGATGGATTGTATGATGCCAATTGTTGATGGTTATCAAGCAACGGCCGAGATTCGTAAATTTGAGAAAGAAAATAAATTGGAGCCGGTGATGATTATTGCTCTGACGGCTAATGCTACTCACGATGATAAACAGAAATGTTTGGATGCGGGAATGGATGATTTTATTACGAAGCCGATTCGCCGTGAGATTATTGAGGAGAGGATTCGGCGGATGTTGCAGGGGGCTTAGTGCTAAATTATCTCAATCAAATATTTATAATCAAAAAACAGCGGAATTGGGCCTTCGTTGTTTTTGCCATTGATGAGCAAATCATGCTCAATTGTTTTTGAAATCGTGTTTTCATAGCCATAGATTATTGGTTGGCAATTGCTGTTATAAGCACAGTTTACATCGGCGATAGTGTCGCCAACAAACCAAATTTTGTCTTTTGCGGGATCAAGGCCGGAGCCGCTGAGGGCGAGGGTTACTGGGTCAACGCTTGGTTTGTCTTTTGCAGCATCCATTGAGCCGATTATTGAGAAAAATTTATTTTCAATTTGCAGATTTTTTATTTCTTTGCGAAGCGTTGCGCCAATTTTGTTGCTGACAACAAAGGCTAGAATATTTTTTTCTTCCAATTTGTTGAGAAACTCGAGCGCTTGTGGCAACAGGGCCAGCTCGCTTAAATGGATGTCGCGATAAGAGTTTTTATAAACTTCACCAGCTTTTTGCCAATTGTCGCCAAAGATTTCGGGGAAAGATTCGCGCATTGATTTGTGTACGGTGTCTTTCACTTTTTGCAGCGACCATTCTTCTTTGTTCATAAAACGCATGGTGTTGTTGATGGCACGTGCAATCAACGGCCACGTGTCGGCAAGGGTGTTGTCCCAATCGAAGATTATGGCTTTTGGGGCGGTGAGTTTTTTGAGGGCGTCGATGTTTTTTTGGTAGGTCATTTTAGTTTTTTTAACGAAATTTTTTGTGTTATTAACCTCGCGTCTTGCGCTATTGTTGGTCTCGAGCAATTCGAGGTATTCCTCGAAATGCTCCAAAGGCTTATGATTGCTGCCTTTGCAAGCTTCTCGTGCTTTTGTGTTTATTGGCAAAAGACGATATTTCGAATTG
>CAYPUN010000022.1:7366-15388 GCA_964413985.1 uncultured Rickettsia sp.
TTAGGAAAGAAATCTTTAACTTCTAATTCTATTTTTTGAGAATTGTTGTAATTTGTGTAGAATATTCTATTAACATCGCGACCAGCTCTAATTTTTTCACCAGAAATTATGTTAAGATTGGCTTTTATAAAAGAAAAACCCAAGAAATACATTTTTAATTTACCGCTATCTTTTTTAAATATTTTCTTTGACTCGTCACCGCTCCTATCCTCGCCTATAACCTTAATCTTAGAAGCAAATTTTTTAACATATTCATCAAAAATTTGTTTAAAACTAACTTCTTTTGAATTTAATATTTTTGAGAATTCTCCATATTTTATAACTTCATTTTCCTCGTAAAGCCAGCCATAAGGATGATAAATTTTCTCCTTAATTTTATCCGCAAAATCCTTCATATTATTATCAAGATAATATTCTAAACTACGATCATAATTAAAATTTATTATCTGCAATTTCTCAATATTTTCTGCAATTATTTGCTCCGGAGTTTTTTTCTCAACCTCGTCAAACCCTTTATTTGCATAGCTGTTGATAATTGCTTCACGCAACCAACGATACCAAATTTTGTGATTAGAATTAAAAATTTCTGCATTTTCTGCTTTTAAAATATAGTAAACTATAAGCTCTTTTCCTGCATCAACAAGCTGTTCGTTGGTGCTGTTATATCCTTCAATTTCTATATCGATTAATTTATTTTTTATTGAAGTGAGGAAGTTATCGATGCTTACAGGGTGATATTTTTCGAGCAGTTTTGCAAGGTGGCAATGGGGTTCGAGGCCAAGGGATTGGCGCATTTTGGCGGTTCCGTTTAGTTGGAGGTCTTGGAGGTTTTTTACTTTTTGGTGGCAAGATTGCAATGTTGGTTGAGCCTCGATAATTTTAATTTCTTCATCTGCAAGAAAATTATTTTTATCAATATTGTTGAATATATTTTTCTTATTATTATTTACAAAATCTTCAATAGAATAATTGGCTGCATAAAATTTATTATAAATATTTTGGCTTATAAATCCGCACCCTTTTAATCTATTCTCAACACCCTTTGTGTCCAAATATTCTTGCTCTCCATAACGAACCATCTCCCTCTCAAACTTAATCATCTGATTAATCAACTCTTCACCCGTCGGCATTCCACAATCAATTTTATTTTTGCCCTCAATTTTATGAAAATCTTTACTGGCTCCTGCGCCAATAACTATAAGGGTTTGAGCTTTGTTCATAAAAATAACTATTTTAAAATTATATCGCAACTAAATCAGCTTGATTAGTTTTTTCTATACTTCAATTTTTCTTCTTTCTTGATTCATTTTTATTTCCCAAAATTATTTTTTTTATCTCACGATCAAAATCACTCTCATAATTTTTATCTTGAATAACGCGAAATTTTTCATATTCCATTTCAGCTTTTATTTTAGCTTGCAACATGGTTATTTTTCCTTTATCAAGCAAAATTGGATAGTTAGAAATTTCTAAAATTTGATTCAGAAATTTTATCCAATCACGCATATTCATCACGATTTTTCTTTGCGCTCTATCTTCAGCCAAATCAAGATATGCCGACACAATACGCTCTAAACTTTTAATATGCTCTTCATGCAAATAATTTTTAGCAATCACAACATCACTTTTCAAAATTTTTCCTTCAGGGGAATTTTTCCAACTTTTTAAACTCATGAAAATTTTCTTTGCATCAGCCTCGCTATATATTATTTCTGCCGCGGTTTTTCCAGTGATAGCAAAATGCAATTTATTTTGCACAATTGCAAAAAAATCTTTTGTAAGCTCAGAGTTGTTATCATAATCAGCAGAAAGAGAATAAATATCCGTAATTTTTTGATATAATCTTCTTTCGCTAGAGCGAATCTCACGAATTCTTTCGATTAATTCGTTAAAATAATCTTGCCCAAAATGCTTGATTTGCTTGAGACGCTCATCGTCTAAAACAAAGCCTTTAATGATGAATTGGTTAAGAATATTTGTTGCCCAAATTCGAAACTGAGTTGCGCGTTTTGAGTTGATACGATAGCCAAGAGCAATTATCGCATCTAAGCTATAATGCTTTACATCATAGTGTTTGCTGTCATCGGCAGTTATTCGGAAATTCCTAATAACTGAATCTTGCTCTAATTCTTTAATTGCGAAGATATTTTTTAAATGCTCATTTACTGTTGGAACCTTAACTTCAAAAAGCTCTGCCATTAACTTTTGAGTGAGCCAGAGATTGTTGTCTTGAAAATAAACATCGATGTTTATTTTGCCAGTTTTGGTTTTGAAGATTACGAAGTTGTTGAGGGTTTTTGGGGTGGTCATGGGATTATTTTTGTTTTTTCTCCTCAAAAGAAGAGTTCAAATATTTATTTTTAATTTTCTCAACTTCATCAAAATTTTTTTGTTCAGTCAGATATTTTTCAACCGCAATTTTTAATACAACGCAGATTAATTCTAAGTCACTTTGAATATTTATAATGTCATCTTCAAATATTGTGGATAACTCGTAGTGAGTAGTTTTATTGCCTATAATTCTAACACAATCAATTGCGTTCTTTAAGCGCTCATCATCTATTTTTTTTATATTATTATCTAATTTATCATCATTTTTAAAAATACATTGCAAAAATTTTTCTAAAATAAATCTAATAAGAATTAGTGCCGATCTAGGTGAATCTGATGCTATCAGCTTAGCTTCTAAATAATATTTCTTTAAATTTTCTGGCAAGTCATCTGGGGCATCAGCAATAAATGAATTATTTTTTGGAAAAACCATTTTTTTATTATACCATATTGCATATTCTTCACATTTAATACATTTAGAGATACCTATGGCATCTGGAGCATAAAATTTCTCTATAACACCTAAATCACTTCCTATATATGTATTTTTCTCCCTATGTAGCCATTGCTGTTGAGCATAGCAAAAACAATGGGGGCAATTAAAATCTTTTGCTAAATATTCTGGCTGTTTAAAATTATTTTTGTTTTTCATATTTAAGAAACCTTCCTTTCAACCAACTTCACAAAATTCTCCACCCCAAACAGCGCGATGAAAGAGCCCATGCGCGGCCCTTGGTCTTGGCCTAACAAAATTTGGTATAGCGCCAAAAACCAGTCGCGCATGTTTTTTTCGTAGCCGTGATTTTTGCCAACTGCAAACACCAAATTCTGCAAAGCTGCACCATCATTTGCTGCATTATCGCCAACTTTTTTCAACTCAGCAACAAGCTCGAGAAGTGCTGCCCTCTCTGCGTCGGTGGCATCTCTAAATTTCTTATGCGCCTTAATAAAATCATTATAATAATTAATCGCCGCATGCACCATTTTTGCAAGCAAAGGTGAATTTTGCGCAGTTAATCCCGCTTGATATTTTTCGATGAAACCCCAAAGAACCGTGTCAGAATCTGGGTTGCAGGCACTTGCTAAATTTAGCAATAGCGAATAAGTTAAATTAAAATTCACCTGCGGAACTTTTCCTTCATGAATGTGAAACACAGGATTTTCTAGCCTCTTCGCCTCATCTTCTTTTTCATAAGCTTGCACAAATGCTAAATATTCATCCATCGCTTTTGGAATCACATCAAAATATAATCTCTTCGCAGTCTTTGGTTTTTGATACATAAAAAGTGCCATCGATTCAGACGGCGCATATTTCAGCCAATCTTCAACCGAAATGCCATTTCCTTTTGATTTTGAAATTTTTTCACCTGTATCAGATAAAAACATTTCGTAAGTGAAATTGACTGGAGGCACGCCGTCCAAGATTTCGCACACGCTGCGATAAATTTTTTCATTGGGGCCGTGGTCTTTGCCATAAATTTCGTAATCGACGCCAAGGCAGAACCAGCGGGCTCCGAAGTCGATTTTCCATTGCAATTTGCAATTGCCGCCAGTGACTGGCACTTGTTTTTCAACACCGTTGGCGTCTTTATAAATCACGGTTTTGCGGGCTTTATCAACACCAACAACACCTTTGTCGATCACAATTCCGGTGTCGGGATCGATTGGCATGAAGGGAGAGTAGGTTTCTTGGCGCTCGCTGCCAAGAGTTGGAATCATCAGCTGCATCAGCTCGTCATATTTTTCAAGCACGCGCAGCATGCTTTTATCAAAGCCGCCAGATTTATATTTTTCAGTGGCGCTGATAAATTCATATTGAAAACCAAAGCCATCGAGAAAGCCGCGCAGGCGGGCGTTCATGTGATGGCCATAAGATTCGTGCGTGCCAAATGGATCGGGAACACTTGTCAAAGGCTTGCCCAGATTGGCGCGGATCATTTCTTGCTGCGGCATATTTTCTGGCACTTTGCGCAGGCCGTCAATGTCATCTGACACGCAAAACATTTTTGTTGGAATCTCGGGAGCTAGGCAGTTGAAGGCGTGGCGCACAAATGAGGTGCGCACAACTTCGCCGAAGGTTCCGATGTGGGGCAGGCCAGATGGGCCATAGCCGGTTTCAAACAGCACATAGCCTTTTGCAGGCGTTTTGCCGCCAATTTTGTCGAGTATGCGGCGGGCTTCTTCGAAGGGCCAAGATTTTGATTGCTGATAGATGGTTGTCATGTTTTTTAGTAAGTGTAAAAACTGTGAAATTGAGCGCAAGAAAAATCGTGGTGAAGGTTGAAGTTTTAAACTCCAACCCCAAGTTTAACCATGTTTTTATAGCCTTCCCAATTGTCTTTTTTCAAAATTCTCCAGCAATCAACGATTGTGGTTTCTTTGCTTGCAACATCGTTGGCTGTAAGTTCGGCAAACTCACCCCACGCGGTGCAGATGAAAACAATTTCCGAATTTGCGATGCATTCTTTGGCGCTGTTGCAATATTTTAAAGCAGGCAAAGTGTTTTTGGCATTGTCCATTGCAAGCGGATCATAAGCATAAATTTCGAGGCCGCTTTTTAGCAATTCGCGGGCGAGGGCGATTCCGGGAGAGACGTCAATCACTGGAGTTTGCGGCTTATATGACAATCCTAAAATGCCAACTTTTTTCTTGGAGGCAGCATATTTTTGCACCAAATTTGCAACAAATTTTGTGTGATAATGATTTGCATCATCAACTGCTTTGGCCAAAATTGAATCAACATCAACGTCTTGTGCCACTTTTGAAAATGCGATATTGTCGCGTGGGAAGCAAGGCCCGCCAAAGGCCAAGCCGCCTTTTAAATATTTGTTGCCAATGCGACTGTCTTTTCCAACGGCTTCTAAAACCACGTCAGAGTTGGCGCCGCTTAGTTTTGAGCAAATTTGTGCAAGAGTGTTTGCATAAGAAATTTTGGTGGTGATATAGCTGTTGACCGAGATTTTTGTAAGTTCGGCATTGACAAAATTCATGCGCGCAAAATATGGTTTGTTGTCGCAAGATTTTTCATAAATTGATTGAATTGCATCGCCAGATTTTTTGTCAGATTCGCCAATCAAGATCATATCTGGGTTGAGCATGTCGCGCACAACGCTGCCAAGGGCGATAAATTCTGGGCTATAGCAGGCGCCAAAATCTTTGCCTAATTTTTTGCCTGAGAATTTTTCGAGTGTTGGCGCAAATTTGCCGCCAGTGTCACCGGGCATCACGGTGCTTGTCATCACTACAACTGGATATTTTGCAGTTGAGGTTTTGAGACCTTCGCCAATTGTTTGCGCGGCACCAAGAGCATATTCCATCGAGAAGCGGCCTTCTTCATCGCTTGGCGTTGGCACGATCACGAAAATTACATCGGCATGTTGCACGGCTTTAGCCACGTCAGTTGTGGCGCTGAGGCGTTTGCCAGAGTTGGTGATTAATTCTTGCAAGCCAGTTTCAACAACAGGAGCTTCGCCAGCGTTGATTTTGTCGACAAATTTTTGGTTGATATCGGCACCAATAACTTCAAAGCCTTTGAAGGCCATAACGGCGGCGTGACAAGATCCAAGTTTTCCAAGTCCGATAACTGCAATTTTCATTTTTAAACTCTTGAGATTTTAGGTTAAATGTTGTGCTTTGGGCGCTTTATTTTCAATGCTGCAAAATTTATTATAAAAATTGATGCAACTATCTAGAAATGTTGAAGACGCTTTACTGCTATTAAAGGAAAAAAGACTATAGCTTTTTTTAAATTTTGCAAATAATTTTTAGTTCGCCCGCAAGTTTGATATTTGTGGTTTTGCGGCGAGATCTGAATTGGGTGCCGCAAATTCTGTTAAGACAAAATATTGCACGCTAAAAGAATCAAGAATTGCAAGTCTTTTTTCGGTAAGGATGAAATTTAAACCATAGCTTTTCATTTTGGAGATCATTCTTTTAACATCGTTTTCATCGTATGTTATAAGAACCAAGATGCGTGGATATTTTTGTGGTTCCAGAAAGCGTTTTTTTGCTTTTTGTGCTTCATTATTTTTTTGGAACGAGATATTTTCTTGCCACAATTTGTCAATATCGTTCATGCCAATATCTTGCGCGTTTTCTCCAAAAACATCGTCAAGCTCCACAGCATAGCCAGAGCTGGTTCCGATTATGCTGGTGCTAAGATCGCTCAATTTATTTGGATAAAAATCGCATTCTTTTTTGAAGTGTATTTTTTGTTTTACATTGACCCACGCAAAAACATTGTCTGGGGCATGGCGCGCCATATCGTGGCGATAATGTTTGAGGTGATTGTTGAATTCAACATAAAAATCAGCTGCAGATTTGCCGTGGTTGCAAGGCAGGTGCTCTTTGCTATAAAATATGGCGCAACAGGCGCAGACGATAGTGAAATATGTGGTGGCTAGAATTGAAATTTGCAGGATTTTGCAATGGTTTTTGAATATTAAAATTAGTGATAAAAATAATGTCCAAGCAACGCAGCAGGTTATAAACATTGACTTGGCAAGGTTTGGCGGAATATTTGCGTATAAAAATTCGCTGTTTAGGAGTATTGCGATGAAGATTGTGGCAAGTGTTATGAATATAGGGGAGTCAAGGCTTTGATCTAGTTTTGTGATGCTTATATTTATCGCTAAAGTTACTAAAAAAGAGGTTAATAAAGGGAAGGCGAAATATTGCAAATGTAGATTGTGCAGCCCTGCAAGCTGGATGGAAAGTGTTATGCAGCAAATTATTATGAAGGCGAGGTTGGGAAAGAAAATTAGTGAATTTTGTTTGATTTTTTTTGTAATTGCAATTTTGCAGGTGATGAAAAGTGAAAAAATAAAAACCGCGGCTAAGCCTGATAAATATTGAGCTTGCCAGATGAAGTTGCTAAGAGGCTTCCAATAATCTTCATTTCTGCCGCCAGCTTTGACAAAGCTCCATAGTGGTTTCATGAATAAAAAATGGCGGCCTACGGAATAATTTATGATGCATAAAATTAACGTAGCGGCAAGAAATCCAGTTAATGCGTATATAATTTTTTGTCGAACATTTGTGAAGACATTTTCGTTGTTAGAAATCTTGATTGCCAAATAGAGAAAAAACCCATAAATCAAGGCATCAAGCGTCATCAATAAATTGCTGTGCATCACCAAAGCATAAAGCGCTCCGGTGATGATGAAAAAGTTTCTATCGTCTTTTTTGGCGATGGTTTTTGTTGTTATGAAAAACAAAAAAACAATGAACATTAAGCCAGAAAACATGTTGTGATAATCGGCGCCGCCGCTGCAAGAGGCAAAAAATAATGGCGTGGCAATTGCGATCAAAAATGCGCCAAGTTTGTTGGAAATTTTTTCTGTCAGCTTGAACATAAAAAATGCGCAAGCGCTATAAATTGTGAAATGAAGAGCGTAGCCAGCAATGTTTGGGTTCAAAATTGTGCGAAACACAAATTGTGTTAAGGTGAATGGCAGGCGTGACAATTTATAATTGCCGCTTAAAAATCCGGGCTCGTTGTAGTTTAGGCCATAGCCGATGTATGGATATGGATCTATCCAAGATATGTTGTTGAAAAATAATGTTGGAAAAAAGGCGAGAAAGATGATGGGAAGAGAGAATGTCGCAAGTAATATCGGCAGATTATTGTTGCAAAATGTCTTGAATTTCTTTATAAATAGCTTCATGAATTTAGTGTTTTGAACCAATAAT
>CAYPUN010000023.1:0-2558 GCA_964413985.1 uncultured Rickettsia sp.
CATATCGCCATTGCAATGCAAAACCAAATCGCAACCAGCGTTCAAAACAGAATTGGTGCGGCTTGCAAACGATCCGCCAAGAGCTTTCATCGACAAATCATCACTCATCAAAATATTTTTAAAGCCAATTTCTTCGCGAATCAGTTTAATAATTTTTGGCGAAACTGTGGCGCAATTTTCTGCATCAAGTGCCGTGAACAAAACATGCGCCGTCATCGCAAATTTTTGTTCGCTAAATTTTTGAAACACCGCAAAATCAGTTTTGCGCAAATCTTCAAGTGATGCATCAACTTTTGGCAATTCTAAATGGCTGTCGCAAGCTGCTCTGCCATGGCCGGGAATGTGTTTGATAACCGGATAAACATTTTTTGAAAGCAAACCTTCGCAAACTTTTTTTGCCAAATCAACAACTTGCTCAACATTGTCGCCATAAGCGCGATCACCAATAATTTTGTGAGTGATTGGAGTTAGAATATCAAGCACTGGCGCGCAATCAACATTGATGCCAACTTCCATCAAATCGTCAGCAATTTCTTGAAAATTTTTATAAATTGCATCAAGCGCAAAAGCTTTGTTTTCTTGATAAAGCGAAGCAAAAAATTCTCCAGCGGGATATAATTTCCAATATGGATCTTTCAGGCGCGCAACTCTGCCACCTTCTTGATCCACTAAAATCAAGGTTTCGCCGCCCATCAATTCTTTCAGCGAAGCGACCAAGCTTTTCAACTGCGCTTTGTTGATGATGTTGCGTGCAAAAATTATGAAACCAACGCAGCCATTTTTTGAGAAAAAATATTTTTCTTCGTCGGTCAAAACAGTGCCAGAAATGCCGTAAATCACGGGTTTGCAAAGTTTTTTATTTTGAGAAATTTGCTGCAATAAATTCATTTTTATAAAATTCCTTTTGTTGAGGCAATAGAATCGCGCTTTCTTTCGTCAATTGTAATTGCTTGGCGAAGCGCTCTGGCCAAGCCTTTGAAGCATGATTCAACAATGTGATGGTTGTTCACACCGTATAAATTTTCGATGTGCAAATTGCAACCAACAGCATTGGCAAAAGCAAAAAACCACTCGCGAAACAGCTCGCAGTCCATATCGCCAACTTTGTCGCGTTTAAAATCGCATTTCCAAACTGGATATGAACGGCCCGACAAATCAATAACCACGCGGGTCAAAGCCTCATCCATTGGAATATAAGAAGCGCCAAAGCGCGTGATGCCTTTTTTGTCGCCAAGCGCAGCTCTTACAGCTTCGCCAACTGCGAGGGCAGAATCTTCAGTTGTGTGGTGAAAATCAACGTGCAAATCGCCTTTAACTTCAAGTGAAATATCGATCAAGCTGTGATGCGAAAGCTGCTCAATCATGTGGTTCAAAAAACCAATTCCAGTGTTGATTTTGTAAGCTCCAGAGCCGTCAAGATTCACCTCAACTTTTATCAAGGTTTCTTTTGTGTTGCGTTCAATTTTTGCTGTGCGCATGTTATTTTTTCAAATTTTGTGCTACAAAATCCCAATTCACCAAATGGTTCAAGAATGTGTCGATATAGGTTGGACGAGCATTTTGGAAGTCCAAATAATAAGCATGTTCCCAAACGTCCATAGTCATCAAAGGCTTGGCGTCAGAAGTCAAAGGAGTTTCGGCATTGCCAGTTTTCACAACTTTCAATTTGCCACCATCAAGCACAAGCCACGCCCAGCCTGATCCAAACTGAGTTGCGCCGGCATTTTTAAATTCAGTAACAAAGTTTTCATAAGAACCAAAATCTGCTTCAATTTTTGCCAAAACATCGCCAGATGGCTTTCCACCGCCGTTTGGTTTCATTGAATGCCAATAAAAAGTGTGGTTCCAAACTTGCGCCGCATTGTTGAAAATGCCGGCTTTAGCTTTGTCTGCATGGCTGATTTTGATAACTTCTTCAAGAGATTTTCCTGCCAAATCAGTGCCAGAAAGCAAATTGTTCAAATTTGTAACATAAGCTTGATGATGCTTTCCATAGTGAAAATTGATCGTGTTTTCGCTGATGTGTGGGGCTAGGGCGTTTCTAGCGTAAGGCAGTGCCGGAAGTTCAAATGACATAGTTTTTTCTCCTAAATTTTTATTATAATTTTTTGATAAGTTAAACGGGCCTTTTATTTTGCACGCGCTCAAAGCAAGCCCAGCTGATATCAAACTATATTTGATAAAATTCCTTTTTGACAATTGCATGATTTAAAAATAAATTAATTTTGACAATTGTATGGTTTAAAGCATAAATTAAGATGTTGGCCAAGTCAATTTTAAAAATAAAATATGAGTATTTCTGCCGTAATTGTTGCCCATAACGAAGAAAAAAAGCTGCGAGAATGCCTGCAAAGCCTTGATTTTGCTGATGAGATCGTGGTTGTGCTTGACAAATGTAGTGATACTTCAAAAGAAATTGCACAAGAGTTCACCAACAAAATTATCGAAGGTTCGTGGCGCATTGAAGGAGCGCGGCGCAACGTGGCTCTAAGCGCTGCAAGTTGCGACTGGATTTTAGAAATTGACGCCGATGAGCGAATTTCAAAAGAATCGGCGCG
>CAYPUN010000023.1:2658-5747 GCA_964413985.1 uncultured Rickettsia sp.
AGCTGGAAAGCCAACGACATGGTTGCAAAACGCAAAATTAAAGGCGGATTTTTTTATCTTTTCATCACCTTCAAACTCAGATTTTTTAAATCTTATGTTGCAAAAAAAGGCTATAAAGAAGGTGGAATCGGCTTCTTGATTGCTTTGTTGGCAGGCCTTTATCCAGCAGTCTCTTACCTAAAAGCAAAAGAAAAAAATGAAAATTCTTAACATAATTTTAACCTCGCAAAATGGTGGTGCCGAGCAAGTTTTTATCGACTATTCTCGCATCCTAAAAAATAAGCTTGGCCACGATGTGTTGGCGGTTACCAAAATAGACGCCCCATATTGCAAGCAGCTCGAAAATCTTAACATTCCTTACAAAAAAATAAAAAATAATTTTGGTTATTATGACATTTTCGCCATTAATAATCTTAAAAATATAATTTTAGAATTTGATGCTGACGCAATAATAGCGCATGCTGGCAGGTCTATGGTTTTGGCGCGCAAGGCAATAAAAAAAATAAAACATAAAAAAATTTCTTTAATTTGTCTTAATCACAGCATGAATGTGAAGCGCTCAATTGGCGCCGATATAGTGATTTCGGTTAATAAAGAAATGTTTTATCGCACCATTGATGCCGGGCAGCCAGAAGATAAGAGTTTTGTGATTCATAATGCGACTGATTTGCCTGACATAAATTTTTTGCAACCAAAAATCGATTGGCAAAATAAAAAAACCATCACGCTTGGCTGTATTGGCAGGCTTGATAAATCAAAAGGATTTCGCTTTGCAATCAAAGCCCTCAAGCTTTTGCAAGATTATCCAGAAAAAAACTTTTATTTAAAAATTGCTGGCAGCGGCAAACGCGAAGCATTTTTGCGCAATTTAATAAAAGAATTAAACCTTGAAGATAGGGTTGAATTTGTTGGCTGGATCAAAAACAAAAAAGAATATTTTGATTCAATTGATATATTTTTATTAACATCGGAAAAAGAAACTTTTGGCCTTGTTGTTATTGAAGCGATGAAATTTGGTAAGCCAGTGATTTCAACCGATGCCGATGGTCCAAAAGAAATAATACAAAACGGAATAAACGGCTTGTTAATAGATTTGGAGCCGCTTGATAACATTGAAATTCGTTTTGTTGACGCGATTAAAAAAATGATAACTAACTCCGACCTTACAAATCAAATGATTGAAAAGGCCTATGAAATTTTGCAAAAAAGATTTTCTTTCGAATGTTTGCAAGAAAAGTTGAAAGATATTTTTGGAGAGAAAAATAATGGACAACGATAAAAAATTTATGTTGCCGCCAATTGCGGGAAACACTAACGCTCCCAAGTTAAGTGGCGGTGGAGTTGTGAGGTCATCTGGCAAATTGCCACCAATTCCGACTCGTTTTTTTTTGACAAAGAATTTGACAAAGGAGTGGATAAAAGCTCATTCGTCAGCCCCAACAGATCTTAGAAAAATGTCTTTGAACGAGCTAATTAAGGTGTCGCAAACTTCAGTAATGGAATTTTTAAAACAACAACCATTAGAGCCAATAAAATTTATAAGATATTTGGCAAAAAAAAATTCAAAAACAGCATTAACTTACGATCAAAAAGAAGCTATAGTTAAAGCTTGGGCGTCAAATTTTGAAAATGTAATAAGGAGATCTCATGACGAAGGCTTTATTAAAATAAAAAACTTTTTACTAAAAACAGAGGAGGAAAAAGAAAAAGACGAGCTGGCAAAATATTTTAAAGATTTTGGAAAGAATTTTACTGAGGTTTTAACGCTATATCTCAAAAAAGCAATTGCCGAAAATGCTAGATTTCAATCTTATCCAGCTTGTCCAGAAAAAGTTGACGGACAGCCGAATTTGCCAGATTTGAGGTATGAAACAGCCCGAACGGAAGTAAATATCTTGTCAAATATGAGAGGAAAAAAGCCAGTTTCTACGGTTATTTTAACGACAGTTCCAGAAAATGTTGATAACGTTTCCAAAAGTCCAAACATAGAATTTACACAACTTGAAACAGCAGCTTTTTCCAGAAAAGGTGGACATCAACAAAGAAAATTTACAATTCATCAGCAAGTTGTTGGCCAGCAAAACGAAAACCAAAGATAAGAGGAGTTAAAGGTGAGGGCGCTTTTGATTTAAATTTGATTTAAAAACGCACCCCCCATTTTTTTGACAAATAACTCTCTACATCCGCTATTTCAGTGGGTTTAAGCGCTCTCTTAAATATTATAAATTCTCCAATATAGCCAGTAAAAAACCCGCCACTATAGCCACCAAGTTGCAGCGCCGAAATTGATGAAGACAAATTGCTTTGAGAAAAAGTTCCTGTCATTGCCACTGCGTTGATAAAGGCGCTGCCATTGAGTCGAAGCGTTGCTGTGCTAGATCCAACAACATAAGAAATAACCTTTGTATTTCCAAGAATATCGCTTGGAGCGGTTTTTGAAGATCTGCCAACGCCAGATGTGCAGCACAGTGCAAAATCAAAATAGGTGGTGCCGCCCCAAGTTCCGGCCAGATTGGCTCGCGGGTTGATATTGTTTGAAGCATTGCGCACGCCAATTGCAAAATAATTTGCTGGACTTGCAGTGGCCTTGGCAACCATAAATATCGAGACTTGATCGGACAGCAAAACATCGGACAATCTAAAGCTGCTGCTGGCGTTAAAAAAATCATCAACACCGTCAAATTTTAACGCTGGCAGGCCGTTGATCGAATTTGTTTTGTATAAAGGTCTGGCGCCAGAAGTGTCTTGCGACAAATCGAGCTTGTTTTGGCTTTGTGGGTTTGTGTCGCGCCAAACGCTAACCGCAACATCATCATCTTGCTCTTCGATAGAAAAACTTTCTTCCAATGTGCTTTCAATCCACAAAACCATGTCGCTTATGCTGGCAATTTGCGATGAGTTTGTGAGGGATCTGGCGCCAGATTGTCGCATTTTTTCAACAAGAGAGCCGCCTTTGATAACGCCACCAATCATAATTCCAATAATCAAAATCACGACGGATAGTTCAACCAAAGAGAAGGCGCTGCGGCTTATTTTATTCATTTTTGTTAATTTTTTGATACCGATGAAAGAAAGTAATTATCTTATAA
>CAYPUN010000023.1:5847-15133 GCA_964413985.1 uncultured Rickettsia sp.
ATCGCTTGTTATAAATGGATAATTACCTAAAAATAAAATTATAAAAGTTAAAAGACAAAATAAATTGATGAAATCGCCACAGAGGCTTTGCGCTTTGCAACGCTTTAGAAAGAGTTATATTACTTTACATAATATACATTATAGGACATTATAGTTAATTCAAGAAAAGCCTAGAGCTCTAAGTCGACATCAGCCCCCAAAGGCTTCGCCGCCAATAAAGCTAAGGCTTTTTGTTAAAATTGTTTATCCAATTTCTAGATTATCTTTTTGGCCAGCGTGTAGTTGTGACGCCTGTTCGCTTGTTGGAATTTTGGTTGGCGCAGCAGCTTGAAACGATGAAATTGGTGACGCCATCGCCTGTAAAGATTCTTGTGAATTACCCATAAAAGCCTCAACAAAAGCCTCGCGATATTTCATATAAAACGTAATAAATCTCTCCAAATCTCTATACTCCAAAGAGCCTTCCAAGGCATCTTGCAACTCTTCCCAATTTTGCCGCACAAAATCGTCCATAACCATCGCGCTTGCCAAGTTGATTTTTCTCTCTTCAGCAATGCCAAAGCGTTTTTTAACAGAAATATCTTCACTCATCAAGTCTTTTTCAAAAACCTCATCATATAATTCATTAATTTCCCTCTCTTTTTGCATGATTTCTTGCAGCTGCAATTTTTTTGGCGAACCTTCTGGCTCTAAATCAAAAAATGATGGCGCATTTTCGTCATCATGCACGGGCTTTTCATATTTTCGAAGTTCGCGCAAATCTTGCCTTTCTTCTTTGGTTAAATGATGTTCAACCAAAAAATTTGACGCACTAAAATCGCCGCTTTTAAAGCGCTCCGCAATTTCTTTTCTTAATCCTAAAAGTGAAAAAAATCCACTAGCAACAGAATGTCCCCCAAGTGGATTGGCGTGTTCTAAAAATCCATTATTTAACGAATTTATATCTTGAAATATTTTTTTCGCAAAATTTACCATCAAAACTTTTTGCGCCGGATCTTCAATCAAAGACTGATAAATTGCCAACAGCATTTGATTGTGAATGTTGTAAACACAGCCATGATCAAGGGTTGGAAACACATAATTTTTGAAAAGCTCTATCCCCCCTTCCCTAGAAAAAATTTCGACAAATTCTCTTTTGTTGGTAAAAAATAAATCGCGAATTTTCGTTTTTGTCAAAACCACTGGCAGGCGATCATCCTCTGGCAGAGCTGCTTGAGCCTCTTGCTCTTGTTCGTCTTGAGCATTTAACAACTCTGCCAAATCTGGTTGTTGCAAAAGTTGGCTAAAAAAAGCAACAACCTCGTCAGATAGAGCATCCAGCTCTTGTTCACTTTTTCCACTCGGATCTTGCGACAACAAACCAACAAATTTTTTATTAATCAAATCTTCAGCCGATTTGGCATCTTCAGTGCTTTCTCTAGAATTTGCGGAATCTTTAAAATTTATGCGAACAGATTGTGGATTGTATGGCTTAATATCAATACAAATTGACAAATAGTTGGCTAACTGAAAAAGTCGTGGCAATATTAAAACTTGGCCGCAGGCAACAGCTATTGCATTAGCTTCTTCTCTTGAAATATAAGAGCGCTCATCTGAAATTAAACTGACTTGTGAGGATGCTATTTTTTCTCGAATTCTTGCTGTATAATCTTTTGGCAACATTACATCAAATGCATATAACGCATCTTCGGTGCTTCTAAGAAATATGTCGAGATAACCAAATAGCCTAAAGAAATTCATGCCTTTATATTCTGCGTCATAGTGCGAAATTACAAAATCAACAACTTCCCTAGCATCATCATCATTCTGAAAATTGCTTACTGCATCAGGATTTAAAGCTGCTGGCCCAGGATCGTTTTCTAGAATTTTAAATAATGATGGATATTTTCTTTTAGCTCTGTCTTCGCAAATATAAGGAAAAGATTCAATTTTTAATAAGTTGTGCTGCAAAATTTTATGAGTCACAGCTTGAGCATTTTCATCCAAATCAAAAGAGCTAATAAGTTTTTTCAAAAAATCTAACTCCGCATCGTCAGAATGGTGCCTTAAATAATCTGGATCTGGCCCTCTTATTGTCAAAACCAAACCAATATAATAGTCTAAAAATCTATTTCTTTGCTCATCATTTGAGCAAATATAGGCGCATATATATTCAAGGGATTCCATTGGATACGTTGCCGCTTGCGCATTATAAACTTTTGCAACCGTCATCAATCCTAGTGCAAAAGCTTCTTTAACCGCTTTTCTCCTATAATCTGGATTTTCATCAAGATAAATAAAGGCGGAAAAAATATCGCTACCATCCATCACATCTTGAAGAGGCAACAAGCTTTGCAATGATTTTGGCGAAGATCTATTTTGCAAATAGTAATAAAGAAGGAAGCGACTATCTGGCGACAAAGCTACGATTTCTGGATTTTTCGAGATCTCTTTAAATTGATCTAGAGAAATATTTTTCTTGTTTTTTTGCAGCCACACATACATTGGAGAAATGCTGTCCAAAGCTTGACAAATTCTTTTGCATTCTTCAAAAGAAGCATCTTCATCGTCAATTTTTTTTGCCCAAGAATTATAAAATGCACCACTAACAACTTCTACTTTTCGCTCTTGTCGATAGTATTTTTTTTCAGGATCAAAACTTTGGCCAGCCATTTGAAGCAACCTCACCTCTTTTTCATCAGGCACCAAGCTTTTACGAAGCTCTTGAGCTAATCTTAATTTCTCTTCAAATGAAAATTTGTCACTTTCAAAAAATTGAGTTATGACTAATTCATTAGGTAAAAAATCTTCGCTAGATAAGCTTGATAAATATTTGTTTATAAACTTAACAGCCTCATCAAAACTCACCTCCATAGATTTTGCAATGCGAGATTTGAATTTATCGTCATCACGTTTCTCAGCTCCATAAACCTCTACAAACATCTCAGGAGGGGTTTTATCTTCGCCCCTATACCATGCTTCAAAAACTTTGTCAAATTGCCATCCAAGTTCCGGCCCTAAATAACTAAGAAGGTCGCCGCTTTCTTTTAGCAAAAGCAAGAATTCTTTTGTTGTTATCGAATTTTTTTCAAAGCTTATCCATTTCATAATAAGCTCATGAGTGAGATTTCTAGTGTCAATTGAAGTGTGCGTATAGCGCAAATAGCCAGGAGAAGATGGCTGTGCATGTTTTGCGTTATACTTATTTTCTTCAGAAAAAATATCACTAACAAATTGATACATTTTAGAAAAATCAAAGCCATCTTCTTGGCCATCTTCTTGGCCATCTTCTTGGCCATCTTCTCGCAACTTAAGATCAAATTCTTCTCTAACTTTTGTATAAAATTGCTCTTTTTCTTGAGGCGATATGGATTTTCCTTGAGGCGATAGACGTGCTTGAAATGAAGGACTTTTAGACATAAATTTTTAAAATTTTTCCTAATTTTAGCTATTTTGCCTCAGATTTCATTTCGGCAGGTTTTTTGAAAATATAATTTATCTTATTGCTTTTGATTTTGGTTTCGGAGTTGGTATATGTTGGTGTTTGAGGATCTTGATTGGCCGTTGAAGCTGTAGAAGGATTTGCAGCAACAGAATCAGTTGCGGCAGCCGTGGAAGTTGTTGAGATATTTGCTGGCGAAGCTTCTGCGACAGGTTTAGAATCTGACGCAATTGATGTTTGCACTGCTGACACTGGCGCGTTATTTGTTGTCGACGCCATCGGTGTTGTTGCAACTCCAGAAGCGCCAGCAACAAATTTAAATTTCTTAATCACTTTATCGCCAGAAGAGCTAACTGGTGTGGCTTGCGCCTGAGAATTGCCATAAGTTGTAACCGGGAAAAATGCCGTTGCTACAGCAGCGCCGCCATTGCCAGAGCTATTGCCAGAACCAGAATTATTTTCAGGATCAGTCAAAACATATTTTACTTTTTGGCCATCGTTAAGAGTTGAAACATAAACACCCTGCCCCACAGCGCCAATGTTGTCACCATCTTTTGCCATTTGTTTTTCAGGCGCAATTTTGTTGACTGCATCAAGATATTTTTCAAGCGCAACTTGAATCTCTTTGTTTTCATGGTTTCCAGCAATCACATAAGAATCAACAAGCTGTTTTCTAAGCGCATCATTATCCATTTTGTTGATCAAATCACTTTTTGACAAAATCAAATTGACGCACTCAACACAATCAGACAAAGCGCTTTGCGAAATTGCCGATTCACCATTTAAATTTAAACTTTCTGCCTTTGCGCCTTTGTTTAGCAGGGCTTCAACAATTTTGCTGTTGCCAATGATTGCGGCGCGCATCAACGGGGTGTAAGATTCGTTGTCCATCGCATTTACATCGGCGCCATTTTCAAGAAGGATATTTATAATTTCTAAATTGCCACTGCGAGCAGCAATATGAAGCGCTGTCGCCCCACCAATATTTTTTTGATTCAACAAAGACGCCCCAGCTTTGCTAAAAAATTTTACACCATCAACATCGTTCGAAGAAACAGCAATCATCAAAGAGTTTATGTCGGCAAAGCTGTTGATATTTTGATCGTGCAATAGTTCATTTTCGATTTGCGCTCTGATTGACGCAACATCAAACAAAGCCAGCAAAGACACAACTGTAGCAACTTTTGCCAAAGAAAAATAATTGACGTTTTTGAAAGATAAACGTGATTTTGATTGGCTGATATTAGTTGTTGTAAGCGACACTATTTTGTAATTTTAAATTATATAACAAAACCAAGAATATCATAAAAAAATATTCATTTTTATCAACAACTATTGTTGCTGATATTTTGGAGTGTCCCATCTTGATTCTAATTCTTTGATCAAGTTTTGCTGCTCGGCCTTGTAGGGCTTTTGTATCCAAGTTTTTGCGTCATGTTTTAGCAAAAATTTGACGATAATTTCTTTTTTGTGACGATATGCAATTGTCAAAGCCGTGATTCCATCATTGTCGGTTGCGTTCACGTCAGCGCCTTGCGACACAAGCAAATCAACCATCGGCAAAAACCCAACACGCGCGGCGTGCATCAAATATGTGCGGCCCAAGCCATCAACATAATTGACATCGGCGTTCATATCGATCAACATTTGAGCGGCGCGCAAATCGGTCATTTCAATTGCAATGTCAAGCGGAGTATGACCAAGAGAGTTAGGAAAATCTGGGTCGGCGCCCTTTGCCAAAATCGAAACCATCACCGCATATCTTTGCAAAAGTGCAGCATAAGTCAAAATTGTTTCGCCATTTTTGTTTTTTATGTTTGGATCAAGAACATATTGATAGGCGGCGTTAAAATAGGCTGGATCGTCGGAAGACATTGTATAAAACAAATCATCAACGCGCTCTGCAAAGTTTTCGATCATTGGAATGTGTCTGTTTTCTATGCCGCGAGTGCGCTCAAGAATTGGCGCGGGAGGCGCTTCATCAGAAACAAATCTACTGCCCCAACCAAGCGATTTGTCCTCTGGCACAACGAGCTGCGCATTTTTTTTAAAATCTTCATCTTGAGCAACGTCTTCATTTTTATCATCAGAAATTTTGATCAAATATTCATCGCGCAGCTTGTTAAGGCGGGCCTCTTTGGCCTTTTTTATTTTTTCAGATCTAGCCTGCGCCGCTTTCTTTTTTTCTTGCGCAATTCTTTGGCGAATTTTTAATTTACGCATTTTTTTGAGAGATGTTTCAGCTCCATCAACAATATCCGAGGCCTTGTCTTTCAAGGTTTCAAGTGGATTTTTGTCATCAACATCTTGCGATTTTTTTGCACCAAGCAACGGTGTTTTGTTTTTAACAAAATCTTGAATTTTTGACAAAATTTTGTTATTTTGCGTTTGGTTTATAGTGCCATCAACATTAACTTGAGCGCTGTTTTTTTCTGTCTCTTGCAGCTTTGAAGGCGCTTCTGGCAAGGGTTTTGCTGGCATTGCAATTGGAGCAGGTTTTTTTGGCGTGATTTTTTCTGGCTGGTTTTTTTGCTCCGCAATAGCTTTTTTGTTATCAGGCTCAACTGGCGTTTTTATTGGCTCCAATGGCCTTACAACAACATCTGCAGAAGGTGGAGTTGCGGGTATTTGAGGCTTTTTGCTGTCTGGCTTCTCGTCAATGCTATCAAGGCCCAATGACTCAATATCAACCTTCACATCCTTTGGATCAAAAGGCTCCGCAGCCTCTTTGCGCGCGATCAATTCGGCATTTATCTCTTCAAGAGTTTGAGATTTTTTGCCAGATGATTTATTGATTTTCACCTCTTCCAAAACTGGCGCAGCATCTTTGGCCTCAAGGTTTTGCACCTGAATCAAAGCAACGATAAAACTGACAAAAAATAATATTTTTTTCACTATTTTACAAAATCGTTTCCACCCTTAGACCACGGATTGCAACGCAACACGCGCCAAATCCCTAACAAAATTCCAACAATCACACCCTTCTTTTCAATCGCTTGAATCATATATTGCGAACAAGATGGATTAAATCTGCACGCATTATGCGATATAAATGGTGAAATTAAAATTTGATAAAGTCTAACAAAAAAAACAAAAAATTTTCTTATTGCTTTATTAATTGCAACCATTCTTCCTCATTTAAAATTTTTACATTCAACTCTTGAGCCTTTTTCAGCTTAGAGCCTGAATCTTCGCCAGCAACCACATAATCTGTTTTTGACGAAACGCTGCCCACAACTTTCATGCCAAAATCTTCGGCTTTTTTCTTCGATTCGGCTCTGGTCATGGCTGCAAGCGTTCCTGTAAAAACTATCGATTTGCCCGCAAGCGGCGAATTTGTAAGTGCCACAACCGCATCTGCAATTTGCAATTCTGGCTCAACATCATCAATCAATTTTAAATTTTTTGCATCTTTAAAATAATCAATAATTGATTCTGCCATTTTTTCGCCAATGCCATCAAGTGCCACAAAGTCTTGATAATCTTGATCTTGCAGCTTTTCTTCATTTGACAAAGATGCAATTTTCAACATTTTATCTTTAAAATTTTTATAAGAAATAAAATGCTTTGCAATCATCTTGGCTGTAGACTCACCAACATATCTGATGCCAATTGCATAAATAAATTTTTCAAAAGAAATTTGGCGTTTTTGATTGATGGCAAAATATAAATTTTCAATTGATTTTTCGCCCCAACCTTCTTTTTCTTTAAGTGGTTGAAGAGTCTGCAGTGGCTGCTCTTCGCGCTTTTGCAATGTGAATATATCAGCAAAACTTTTGATTCTTCCTTCATTAAAAAAATTCTCAATTTGCTTTTTGCCAAGCCCCGCAATATCAAACGCATCTTTTGAAACAAAATGTTTTAGCAACTCTTTCAATTGTGCCGCGCAATCAATGCCACCAGAGCATCGCAGCACCACATCTTCTTCGTTTGATTTCACAATTTTGGCGTCGCAAACTGGACAATTTTGTGGAAAAACAAAAGGTTGTGAATTGGAATCTCGCTTTGAAAAATCAACTTCTAAAACCTGCGGAATCACGTCTCCAGCGCGCTGAATTGTCACCACGTCATTTTCGCGAATGTCTTTGCGCACAATTTCATCATGATTGTGCAAAGTGGCGCGCGACACCACAACGCCACCAATATTCACCGGCTTCAGCCACGCAACTGGCGTGATTGCGCCTGTGCGACCAATTTGCACCGCAATTTTTTCGATCACAGTTTTGGCTTTTTGCGCCGCAAATTTGTGCGCAATTGCAAAGCGTGGCGAGCGCGACACAAAGCCCAAGCGCTCTTGCAGCGCAAAATCGTTCACCTTATAAACCATACCATCAAGATCATAATCAAGCTGATAGCGGCTGTCGGCAATTTGATTATAAAGCTGCATAATCTCGTCAACATTGGCGCAAAGCCTTGAATGAGGTTCAGTTTTAAAACCAAATTCTTGCAATTTTTGCATCAATTTTGTTTGCGAGTTGCAATCAAAATCTGAAGAAACTTCGCCAATGCCATAAGCAAAATAACTCAAATTTCTGCTGGCTGTAATTTGCGAATCAAGCTGTCGCAGCGAGCCTGCAGCAGCATTGCGCGGATTTGCAAAAATCTTGCCACCAAGCTCTTCTTGCGCCAAATTGAGTGCCGCAAAATCAGATTTTCCCATATAAATTTCGCCACGAATTTCAAATATTTTTGGCGGATTTTTTGTGTTTAATTTGTGCGGAAAATTTTTTATTGTCTTGACATTTTGCGTCACATCTTCACCCTCTTCACCATCGCCGCGCGTCACTGCAAAGCGCATTTCACCATCTTCATAACGCGCACAAAAAGATAATCCATCAATTTTTGTTTCGCAAAAAAAGTCAATTGATTTTTGAGTGGTTTGCGAAAATAAATCAATTTGCGTGGCAACTTGCAAGGCTTCAATTTTATCAAGCCCCAAAAAGCGTGAAACACGTTCAATAAAATCACTAACATCTTCGCGTGAAAACGCATTAGACAGCGACAGCATTGGCTTGGCGTGTTTTATCTTCGCAAAAATATCAAGAGTCTTTCCACCAACTTTTTTTGTCGCATCATCTTCCAAATCAACAAAAAGCTGCGGAAAATTATTTTTATATTCGTTTAATTTTTGGCGCAATTCATCATATTTTGCATCAGAAATTGTTGGCGCATCAAGAGTGTGATACGCCTCATCATGCCGCGCTATCTCTATCTGCAACTCTTTTATTTTTTTCGCAATATTATCCATTTTTAAACTAAATTATCATCATTAACATTCAGCAAAATTTTGTTCGTTTTAAACACATCAAAAGCTTCAAAATATTTTTCTTCAATTGCATGAACATAAAAATTATTTTCACGCACGCCAATACAAAAAAGCCCCGTCGACATGTTTAAAGTGATGGCCATCAACGCCAAATTATATTTGTGATCCTTATTATGCTTGATCGAATAAAGAAGCGGCCGCATCGGCTTTTTGTTTAACGCCAAATCAAAAATTAAATACCACGCTTTAAAAATATTTCTAAAAAAAATCTCGGCAAAATGGCGATAAAAACCAAGGCTCAAATAAAGCAATTCGCTGTCTTTTTTGATCAATTTTAGGCGAAAAGATAAAAAGCTGATGGCCGTGGTGCAAAAAATACCAATAACCAAATATGCCCAAGTTACGTTGCCGCTAGAAAGCATAAGCATCACCCACAATAGCAGCAGAAACAGAAATAGGTTGAAAATGTTGAGCATAATTGGTATAGTTTTTAGTGCTGTCGGAATTATCATGCTAGTTTTGACTCAAGTAATTTTATATTGCCACGCCCCTACGGCAACCTTTTTTTAAACCTCGTCGGTTTAAAAAAAGCTAAGCGG
>CAYPUN010000024.1:0-9930 GCA_964413985.1 uncultured Rickettsia sp.
ACCTACGGCAGTTTTCAAGACTGCTGCCTTAAACCGCTCGGCCACTCTTCCATATGCGAAATTTCTTGTGCGGAAATTTCATACTAAAAACGAAATAAAAACTTAATTTTTAGCAGATTTAAGAAACCCACTATAATTCGCATTTTTTTAATTGCAAGTTTGAGTGTTGTAATTAAGCTGGAAGACATCTCAGCTGGGTCTGAAAAATTTTTCAAAATCATGGTGAAATCATCGAATATAAAGGCGACATTCTTTTTTTTGACCGTTCTTGCAGCCGCGCCAGTTGTGGCTTTGGCGCAACCTAAGGGGCAGTCGTCCGACAAACATGCGTCGCGTGCGCAAGCAGCTAAGAAAGTGCAATCATCTGGCAAGCATGCGTCCAACAAAAATGCGCCCAGCAAGCAAAAATCTCGTTCAAATTTGACTTATGCGGCTTTGTCGCACAAGGCTTCGCCAAGCGCAAATTCATCTGCAGCTGCGTCGCACAAGACTTCGCCAGCTGTTGCGCCGGCGGCAGAATCTGCATCAACTGAATTTTCATCAGCATCTGCAGCTTTACCCGCAGCCAATCCTGCAGTCACAGCCAATTCTGCGCCCACAGCCACCCCAGCCCCCCTCTCAATCGACCAATACATAACCCAAATTCAAGGCGAAAATGGCGAATATATTGCGGCCAAGGGGCGTGATGAGGCTTATGAATTGCTCAAGAAGAAGGCGGCTCTAGTCACCGCGCCCACATTCTTTGCGTCGGCTGAAACTGGCTATAACGAGCAAATCACGGCTTTGCCATTTTTTCGCTATAACCGCATCGCTACGCAGAGTTATTCTGCGGGCATTTCGCAAAATTCGGCTTATGGTGTCAACTCAAAATTCACCTATGCGTTAAACAAAATTCAATATAACGGGCTTGCAACCACAAACGAGCTGGCTGCAAACAACTATCAAACGCGGCCGGTGATTGAGGTTACGATTCCGTTGTTGCAAAACAGATTTGGCTCGACAACTAGAGCCACGCGCGATGCGACCGAGCAGCAAAATGAAGTTTTGAAATATAACGCGCAGGCTGCGGCGGTGACAACAGTGATTGCGGCGCAGCAAAGCTATTGGAATTTGGTGGCGGCGCGCAAAATTGTTGATGTGCAAATTGTGGCAGAAAAACAGGCGCAAAAAATTCTTGATTATGTGACAAAGCGCGAAAAGATGAATCTTGGCGAAACCGCAGATGTGTTGCAGGCAAAGGCTCTTGTTGAAACAAAAAAACTTGAGCTTCGTCAAGCGCAAAATGATTTGAAAATTGCGACGAGAAACTTCAATCGTTTGCGCAATATCAACTCTGAACAAATTGGCGAAAAATTGGAAAATATTGATTTTGCAAAAATTAAAAATACAGTTTTGCCAAAAATCAAAGAAGCCACGCGACCAGATGTGAAGGCAGCGCAGGCCAGTATGAAAGCTGCGGTTGCTAATGCAAAAATTGATGAAGAAAATAATAAGCCTAGCTTAAATTTGTATGGGGCTTATGCGTTTAAGGGCGTGCAGGCGGGCGCTACTGATGCTTTCAACACCTCGTTTAATGCTCGCGGAAAAGAAGGTTTGGTTGGGGTGAAATTTTCGGTGCCGTTTTATCTTGGCACAATTATGGATGTGCAAAAAGGGGCGCGGATGGTTGCCAGTGCTGCGCGCGATGAATATCGTCAAAAGGCGTTTAATGAAGAAAATGATTGGGAAAATTTGTTGATTAATTTGCAATTTTTTCAAGAAAGAACAGCTTTGGCAAAAGAAATTGAAGAGGCACAAAAGCGCAAATTGGAAAATGAGCGCAGCCTTTTGAAACGTGGTCGCACCAGCACTTATCAGGTTTTGCTGTTTGAGCAAGAATATTGCCAAGCGCAGATAAATTTGATTAGCAGTGCCAATAATTTTTTGGCTTTGATGGCGCAGAAAAAACTTTATGAGAAATAGGTATGATAACAGCTGAGCAAATGATGGCGCTTTTTTTGCGGCATCCATATGAAGGTCTTTTGGTTAGCGAGATTAATACTAATCAATTTGCGGTTCGCAATGAGGATGATGGTGGCAGGGTTGATTATATTTTTGTTTATAATCCGCACTGTTTTGTTGATGAAAAAGGTGAAGTTTGTTATGAATTGGAGCAAAAGGTTTTGCGCTGCAGTTATAATAATTTGAAGGGTTATCCAAGAAATTTCACAGAAGAGACAATTGATGATTCGGCTGGGGTTCAAGATGCGATGCAAGATGTTTTGCAAAGGATACAAAAAAAAAGTAGCGAATTGTCTGCTTTGGGTGGAGCAGGTGTTAGCTTTGCAACGCTAGCTAATTATAGCAATCCAAGTAAATCACAATTACAAAATCAGGATTCTGTTGTTGCTGGCTTGCTTGAAGGTGGGGATAAGGGGCAAGATGTTTTGCGATCTGTTTTTGAATCAATGCATCAAAAGTATGGCGAAGCTTTGGGGCAAAATCAATCTTTTCAAAATTCTGGTGCAGCTGTTGCGGGTTTGGTTTTTGATCCAAAGACAAAAGTTGTTGATGTTGCAAGTTTGGGAGACGTTGAGGTGCTTGCTTTTGGAAGATTTTCGGATGACTCTAAAGCTATTGTTAGAATTGCAAAGCCAGTGAATGGAGAAGAGAAGACTTTTCGTGACAAGGTGATTGAAAATTCTAAGGCAAAATGATATATGTATAAAGCTCAGGGCTTTTTAAGAAATTTTGAAAAAGAAGGTGGTGATAAAAAATTTTCGATAGATAGAAATGGAAGAATTAATTGGCGAAGTGAGGGTGGTGACAAAAAATCTCGATCGTTGGCAATGCTTGGGGCTGTAGGTGATAATGACTTTGGAGATTTGTTAATTAGAGAGCCTTATTTGAGATCTTTTTGCGGATCGGATTGTAAAATAGATCTTTCTGATGGCTCAGAAGCGGAACTCGAAATTGAATTTTTGGCAGTTGTTTCTGATGGGGTTGGAAGCTTTTTGGAAAAGGCGTCAAATCGTTATCATGTTTTTGAGTTAAGCATCTTTAGTGGCGAATATATGTTGATGAACGAAGATGATGATAAGTCTGATTTGTATGGCAAGTGGCCCTCTTTCGAGAGGATTTTTAACACAATGGCTGATGATTTGAGGGGTGATGACGATGTGACAGGAGTTTTTCTTGATGTAAAAAATTCCAATTTGCGGCGAAAAATATTGTTGGTTGCTGATGGCCATGGTGCGATGGGGGGGCATGTTGCTCATTTGTGTAGCGCAAGAGTTAGGGGGAATTATAGCGTGGAAGTGCCGCGCGCTCTTGCCAATCCTGAAATTGATGACACAAAAAAAATACTGATCTGGCATTTTTTGTCATCCGAGGCTAGAGAGCTTCATTTTTTTCAGAAGAATTTTTTTTCAGATCTTGATTTGTCTGGATCTTATCGGTTTATGGAGGTGCAGGATTTTTTGTCAGAACATTATGAAGAAGATGTTGCAAAAGTTTTTGCGATTAGGAGCGGTTTGCAAGAAAGAATATACAAAAAATTTGCTGATATCGAGGAGAAATTGCAAGAGATTTTGGGTGCAGATAAGCCTTTGAGTGAGGAGTGTTTTTTGAAGAAAGATGAAAAGGGAGAATTATCTTTTTTTGTGCACGATAAAGTGCTTATAAAAGTTTCGGACAAAGGAATGTTTTGGGATTCGGAATTTCTTTCCGCTTGCCAGCAGGTTGAGGCTTTGAAAGATGTGGAATCGAGATTTAAGAAATTGCTTTTGCAGCAAAATTCTGCTGACACGTCAAAGACTGATAATCCTGCGGGTCCCGCTGGGGCAGCGGGGCGGGGAAAAGATGCGCAAGCATCGCAAGCATCAGCGCCCGATAAATCTGTTGCGGTGAAAGAGGCTGTTAGAGCTAGTGTTGATGCTGCAAAAAGCGATCAATTAGCATCACAACAACCACCTTCGCCGTAGTGAATAATTTTCTAGCTTTGATGGCGCAGAAAAAACTTTATAAAAATAAAAATGGATATCGCAACCAAACAGATGGATATCACAAACGAACAGATGTTTTGCCTGATATTCAAAAGGCCTGATGGTGATTTGCTGGTTGAAAAACTTGCTCCATATAGATTTGCTGTTCGTGATGAAAATGATGGCGGCAGGGCGCAATATATCATAAATTATTTTCCGGATTATTTTTTTGATGAACAGCAAAATCTGAAAGGATTTGTTTCGCAGACGATTGAAGAATGCTTATATGTCAATGGTGGTCATAAGCTGGAGAGGATTGAGGACTTTGGCAAAATTCAAGAGGCGATGCAAAAAATTGCGGCCAGATTGCAAGAAAAAGATGCAGAATTGTTGGCTTTAAAAGAAGATGTTGGGGTGACTTTAAAAACAAAAGCTAATCATTCATCTGCCAGCAAATCGCAATTGCAAAATCAAGATGCGGTGTTGGCGGGATTGGTTGAAGATGGGGTTGAGCCGCAAAAATTATTGCAAGAAATTGTTGCTGCATCACACAAAAAACATTTTGAATCTTGTTCGGGACATGGCAATTCTGGCGCAACTTCTTCTTATATAATTTTTGATCCAAAAACCGAAGTTGTGGATGTTGCAAATTTGGGAGATGGCGTGGCGCTTGCTTTTGGAGAGCTTGCAAATGGAGATTTGGCGGTGGTACGACTTGCAAAATCTATGGCGGGAGATGAGAGAAAATTTCGTATAAAAATAATTGCGGATGCTATTGAAAATGGATATGAAATTGAGGCTGGTGTCGGCAATACTATTTTTGTGAAGGATGGAAAAAGAGAGTTTGTTTTAACGCGCGACAGAATTAAAGAATGCGCAAGCCGCAAGGAAATATCTTTGGCGATGCTTGGCGTTGTAGGTGATTATGACTTTAGTGGAATTATAATCAGAGAGCCGGATTTGCAATCTTTTCGCGCATCGGACATTGCGGGATTTAAAATGCAGTTTTTGATGGCGGCTTCTGATGGTGCTGATGCTTTTTTGGCGAAGGCAAAAAGTCTCTATCATGTTTTTGAAAGAAATGAAGATGATAGTGGATTTGTCTTGGTGAGTGAAGGTGTCAACGCAAAACATTTTCAGCAAGAATGGCGCCGAGTTGAAGATATTTTTGAAAAAATGGATTCATTTTTGGGCGGTGAAGATGATTTGGGTGCTGCGATTTTGCAAGTTGAAAGTGGTGGAAAAAATAGAATATTGTTGGCGGCTTTTGACGGCCACGGGCTTCATGGCGGGCATGTTGCTTATTTGTGCGCAAAAAATGTTAGAGAGGCTGCGCATATAAAAATTCCACAGCGCAAAGTTGATGAGGTGCTTGAAACTGATTTGCAAAATATGGAGGCATATTTTTTGCAAAATGCGATTGCAGAGTTGTATTTGATAAAAGATAAAAAGTTTGCAGACCTTGACTTGACGGCTCTTGATGCGATTAAAACAAAAACAGCAGCAGATTTTTTGCCTGAACTAAAAGGTCCTAAAATGCAAGTGGTTTTGGAGAAAAGAAAAGAGGTGCAAAAGAAAATTTATGATGAATGTTTGAATATGGCGCGGCAAATAAACGAAATGTCTGGCGGTGATGAAAGTGGTTTTTTAAGAAAAAAAGGTGGTGATAAAATATCTTTTTTTGAGTTTAAGGATTCGATTATAGATATTGGCTTGAATGGCTGTAACAATGCTCAGGGTCATTCTTTTAGCTTTTCGCAGCAAGTTGAGATTTTTGAAAATATCAAGTTGAGATTTGGGGAGTTTAAGTCAAAATTTGTTGAGGCAAAATCGAAAGCTACTGAGGCGGCTTTGAAACAGCATTGCGAAGTTGTTGAGTCGGTTTTGAAGCGGCATAGTGCAATTTTTTGCAAACAAGAATTTTCTGGTGCATTCGATTTGTTTGTTAGTAATATTATTTTGGATGACAAGGCGATTGCGATTGCCAAAAATAAGCGAAGCGGCCTTTGTCGATTTGCTCAAATTGAAGAATATAAAGACGGCAAGATTGCGTTGTTTTCTTATGCGCCAGAGAAAGAATTGACGCAGCTGGTGTCGATGTTTGAAAAGACCAGTGGTTTTGTGTCACAATTTGCTGCGGAAAAAATGAATAATGGCGCGAGTCATGGTCAAAGTGGGTTTGTATATATTAGCTCCGTATAATTAAATTTTATGAAATCAGCGCGGCTTTTAGAATTATTGATTAATGAGGCGGAAAAAAATAACTCGGCAATTATCAAATTGGGGCCATATAAATTTGGCATTCGTGGCGATGGTGGAAGGGTGGATTTTGTGTTTAGCCATTCCTTAGATTTCACTTTAAATGAGGCGGGTGCGGTTCAACAAAAAAGCGGATATAAATTGGAGCGCTGTGTTTATGACGGCCTTGAATATCCAAAGCATCAATTGCGTGAAATTGATGTTGCAGAAGTTGAACGTGCTATGCAAAAAATTGCGCAAATTGTGCAAGAAAAAGCGGCAGAAATTCGGGCTTGCAACGATGCGAATATTTTTTTGGCAGTGAAAGAAAATTCAGCAAATGTAAAAAAATCGTCATTTCAAAATCAAGATTTTGTTGCAGGTGCGGCGGTTGAAGATGGTTATGATTCAAGGCAGTTGTTGCAAGAATTGGTGATTGCGGCGCATGAAAAATATAATGAACTAACGTCGTCAAATCAAGCGTTTTATGATGCTGGAGCATCTTGTGTTTATGCGGTGGTTGACAGTTCTGCGGAGGCAAGAAAAGTTGATGTGGCAAATTTGGGGGATGGCGTGGCGCTTGTTTGTGGCTTTTTGGCTGATGGCAAACCGGCACTTATTAGGCTTGCAAAACCAATGTCGGGCAAAGATCAAAAATTTCGTGATATGGTTACGGCAAATTTGCGAGATCAGGGATATTTGACGCTGGAAAATGAAGGAAATTTATATTTTGTTGAAAATGAGGAAGATCCAGCGGCGGATTTTGTAATTAGTGCGAAAGGCCGCTTGATTTGTGGCGAAAGATCGCTTGCGATGCTCGGCGTTGTTGGTGATCAAAATTTTGATTTAGCTCTAATTCGTCAGCCCGATTTGCAATCTTTTAGCGAAGCAGAAATTCCTGGGTTTAAAATGGAATTTGTGTTTGTTGCATCTGATGGGTTTGAGCCTTTCTTAAAAAATGCTATAGATAAATTTGTGATGTTTGAAAGAGATAAGGGAGGGCAGCTGGTGATTTTGAATAAAGATCAATTTAAGGCGCAAAAAGTTTTGCCCGAACCATTTAAAGGAATGTTTGATAGAGCCAAACTTGATCTTGAAGACAAAGATGATTTGTCGATGGCTGGTTGTGATACTAGGGATAAAGCGCCGCGTGCCAGAAGGTGTATTGGAGCTTTTGATGGACATGGCGCACTTGGTGGTTTTGTTGCGCAAGGGTGTGCCCAAAGTTTTTTGGCCAATCGGCATCTAATCACAAGAGCACAAGCTGTGCAGCCAGATATTTTTGCGCAAGATTTTAATGAAGAAGATGTGCTGCGCCGTATTTTTGTTAAAAATGTTTTGAAGGCACTTAAATCTTTTAAACAAAATTTTCCAAGTTTAGACATGTCAGATTTTCCTTCACGAGTGCAGCTAAACATCAATGAAGTTGTTGGCAATGTTTTGCAAAAAAGAGCGGAATTGGGTAGTAAAATTTATGATGTGTGTTGTTATATTTTTACTACAATGAAAGACAATGTTGGTTTTGGTAGAGGCTGCGATAGCTTTCATTTGGGCGCCTCGCAAGATAATTTGCTTCTTGAATTTGATTTATTTTTACAAAGCCATCCAAATTTTACAATTAATAGGGGTGGATTTTTTCAAGATGGTGAACGACTTGATTTATCAAAAATGTCTGAGGTTTTTGACACTCTAAAATCGCGTTTTATAGAGCGAATTATGGAAAAAATAGGCAATGATTTCGACCGTCAGAAATTTGGCGAGAAGGCTTTGCTTATTCCTTGCAACGAAGATAGCATCATCTTGGATGACAAAAGATGTGTTATAGTTTATGATTCAATTAAAAATAATTATCGCCTTGCTAAAGTTTCGCAGGAGGCAAATGGTGTGATTAAAACAGTTGCTTTTGTGGTTGATGAAAAATTTGAAGATGTGGCAACGGCCTTTTTTGAATTGATTTCAAAATTCGAAGAGCGTAAATCGGGTGCAAAAAAAAGAGCGCGACAAGAAAGTGATAATGATGCAAGTGGTGATGGTGCAGCTAGTCCAAGCAATCCGGTTGCGAAGGCTGGGGCTGAACCGTTTTTGGGCGCTGCGCAAGGGCAAAATATAACAACTTAATTTATGTTATTATGAATATTGTAAATCTTTCAATCAAGCGGCCGGCGTTCACTACCAGCATTATGACTATCGTGGTTTTGGTGGGGTTGATTTGCTTTAAGCAGATGGATGTGAATTTGTTTCCTGATGTAAAAATTCCAACGATATATGTTGCCACAACCTATACTGGCGCGGCTCCAACTGAGATTGAGGCTTTGGTGTCAAAGCCGCTGGAAGAAGAGATCAGTTCGGTTTCGGGCATCAAAACTATCACTTCAAAAAGTTTGAAAGACACCAGTCAGGTGATTATAACTTTCAATGACAATGTTGATATAAAATATGCTGAGCAACAAGTTCGAGATCGTGTCAACCAAGCAAAGCCAAGGCTTCCTGACGATGTGAAGGATTCGATAATTCGTCGTCTTGATCCGGCAGATCAGCCAATTATGAGTGTGGCGGTGAACGCAAATTTGTCAGAATTTGAGTTGTATGATTTGGCTGATCAATATATCAAGCCTAGAATAGAGCAGGTTGGCAGCGTTGGGTTGGTGGAAATTCTTGGTGGACGCAAAAGAGAAATTGGTGTTTTTTTGGATCAAAATTTGTTGAAAAAATGGAATGTTTCTTTGTCGCAAGTGCGCACAAAATTGGCGCAGTCGGGAGAAAATGTGCCAATTGGAAAAGTTAGTGATGCCGCAAACGAGCTTGTTTATAGCTCTGACAGCGAGTTTGACGATTTGAAAAAAGTTGAAAATGTTATTGTAAATTTTTATTCAAACGAAGTGCCGACAAAAATTTCGGATATTGGAAAAGTTGTTGATGGCTTGGAAGATGAATATTCGCGCACTTTTGTCAATGGCAAAAAAGCTTTGACGATAAATATTTATCGCCAGAGTGATTCAAATATTATTAAAGTTGTTGATGGTGTGAATGCGCAAATTGAGCGGATGAAGCGTGATTTTGCTGGGATGAAAGGTGCGCCCGAAATTGTGCCTGTAACCGATTCAAGCAAATATATTCGCAACAACGTGCATGATGTTTATGAGACAATTTTTATTTCAATTGTGCTGACGATTTTTGTGATTTTTTTCTTTCTTGCCAATTCTCGCGCCACGATCATTGTTTCAATTGCGTTGCCAATTGCGTTTGTTAGTGCGTTTATTGCGATGTATATTGCTGGGTTTTCGATCAATATTATTTCGTTGCTGGCGTTGAGCCTTGCTATTGGTTTGTTGGTTGATGATGCAATTGTGGTGACAGAAAATATTTATCGCAAGATTGAGCGTGGCGTCAAGCCGATCATGGCGGCGTTTGAAGCGACAACAGAAATTATGATGGCGGTGATTGCGATCACTTTGGTGGTGGTTGCGGTGTTTTTGCCGGTTGGTTTTATGAACGGAATTGTTGGTCAATATATGAAGGAATTTGGCCTGACGATGGCCTTTGCGATGATGGTGAGCTTTGTTGTGGCCATCACCATCATTCCAGTTTTGTGCGCTTATTTTGCTGATGTCACAAAAATTACGGCGCTCAAAAGCGGCAATTTTGTTGTGCGGATGGTGAAAAAATTTGATGATTTTCAAAAATTTCTTGAGCAAAAATATGAGAAAATTTTGATTTATTCGATCGATCA